>NZ_DAIQRQ010000007.1:147788-151533 GCF_036786105.1 Ohtaekwangia sp. | reverse complement strand
GAATGATCGCTGCCAGTTGTAAACCGACATTCCACTGGTGTCACTATTATTTCTTCCGGAATTTATTTAGCCAGCGATCGGCTTCTTTCTGTAATTGAATTTTGCCATCGGCCAGGTACTGGCTCAGCTTCTCGTTCATAGGGCCATGCGAGGTGAGATGAAAGTAGCCACACTCTTCGCATTGGTATACTGCTATAGGGCCATAGCCTGCAGCAAAGTCAAAAGCAGTGCGCGTTTCGATCAACACATCTTCTGCTACCTCTTTGCTGGGATAACATTTTTTATGGGTAGTACATGTCTCCATTTAGCGAATGACTATTTTGAAGTTAAGCAGTAAAATCTAAAAAGTAAATGCCTGCTCCAACAAAATTACCGTTTATAAAAGCTAATCATAAAAAAAGGAATTGAAACATTATCAATTCCTTTCTCCACTCCTGCCTGCAGGCAGGCACCTCCAAAAAATTTAAATCACAGAGGTGAGATCATAAAAAAATAGCTTAAAAAATATTTATACATGTGTCTGTCAAAAATCACGCATACGGCAATTCGATAAACCAGTTTTTGGCAGACGCTACGTCTTTAAAGTATTTCACGGTCATACCATCAGCCTGTACTTTGCTGCTATAATCCTCAATTGCCATTACAACCCATAGTTCTTCGGGTACAATCATCGCTATATGGCGGATACCTGCTTTAATGGCCCGCAAATTCCAATCTTCCATTATCCAATGAATAGTCTCCTGGTCGCGGGCTGGTGCCAGTCGTACATCGGGCATCCACAACATCCTTCCGGTTTCCCTGATCTTTTCCTGCATTATCTCTAAAGCAAAATTCATGTGCGCTTTAAATTCCGCCGGAAGCATAAAGTCAAAGTAGGTAGCCATAGTACAAGGCACAGACAGATCGTAGTCAATCACAACGTAGTCTCCTGTATAAATCCGTGTAATCATTCTTTAAAAATTAATTATTCGCAACTTCCAATTGCTTTATCCAGGCAGCAGCACTCTCCCGCTCATCAAAGTAACCTACCTTTAAGCTACTGCCTTCTACCCGGGCCATAACATCATCAATGGCCATTTTATCATATACATCAGAGGGAACAATAATAGCTATATCAGAATAATATCCTGCTTCCAGAGCCATCGCAGTCCAGTCATTTGCAGACCAGTCCTGATCTTCTATTGCCAACGTTCCGAGGTTGCGTGTGTCGGCAATTACTTTTCCTGTTTTAAAATGTTCCATAGCCTTCAACAGTGACTCTAATCCTGTTCTGAATTCGGAAGAGAACGGTCGCACTTTCCAATCAATAGTAATAGCGTGCGTGGTGTTATCATAACTTATGGTAGCGTATTCTTTTTCAAAATATACTTGCATATAAATCTAAGGTTGGTATTGAATAGTTTACAAAGCCACTGGAAACTTCCGGTATACATCTGTGACACACTATATCTGAGCGACTACTTCTTTGCACCATGCTTTGGCAGCTTGCAAATCGCCAAACATTTCCATAACCAAATCGTCATTTCGCTTTTCAGTATGTTGTGCGTATTTCTTTAACGTCAGGTCGCCAAATACATTTTCCGGTAATACAAATGCCATATAGCGCAAGCCAGCTGCCAGTGCCCGCGGGTTCCAGTCATCGGCAACCCAGCGCATATCTTCATCGCTATGCACAGCATGCTTACGGGTGTCTGCTACCCAGAGCAACTTATCATGATCTTTCTTCTTCGTTATATAGTGTTCCAGGCCTTTATTCAAGAGAAACCGAAATTGTTCGCTGGTCATAAAACCACTAACCGTTAAAACGATGCATGGTATAGATGCATCATATTCTACGATGCCATACTTTTCTTCAAAGAGTTTCATATAAAACAAAAAATGGATCTTAAAAATAATATACTTATATAGCCTGCCAGGAATAGCTGTGCATTAGCATTTAGCAATCCATTGTACTGCTTTTTCCATGCTATCGAAATAAGCTGTGGTTAAAAGCTGCTTTGCATAATCGGCAGCATCGTTAATAGCCATTTTTGCATACACATCCTCCGGCATAATAATGGCCATGTGCGAACATCCCTTTTCGCTGGCTACAGGCCCCCACGCTGCGCTCCATTCCTGGTCTTCAATAGCCATCACTCCAAAATTGCGTGAATCAGCAATAACCTTTCCGGTTTTAAAATGTATCGTAGCCGTAAGCAGTGTGTTTAATGTCTCACGAAATTCTGATGAGAGTGGTGGCGTTTTCCACGCCATAATTACTGCCTGTACTACACGATTGTAACCTATGGTAACAAAATCGGTTTCAAAATATACTTGCATGCTAAAGGACTTATCGTAAAAAATGCTGACGCTTTAGAATTGCCTGATCCATTCCATGGCAGCATTTTCGTTATCAAAGAATGCACGGATCATACGTTTATCGACCCTATCAAGAATGGTTTCTACTGACAATTCTGTGAAAATATCATGCGGTACAATAATAGCGTTGTGCGAGAAGCCTGCTGCTGCAGCACGCTGATACCAATCGGTAGCTGCCCACTCCTGATCTTCGGGAAAAATTGCACCCATGTATGTAGTGTCTGAAATCAGTTTACCGGTTTTAAAGTGTTGAATTGCGTGAAGGAGGTGCTCCATCCCTTGTCTGAATTCTTCAGACGATGGCGGAGTAGTCCAGGCGCTTGCAATAATGTTAATGTCTTGGAGATAGGTAATCTTAAAAAACTCGCTCTTGAAGTATACCTTCATGTTATAGTTGAATTGGTTGCAGTATAGTTTGTTCAATTGGACCTATAGTCATAAATGCTGGCCTCCGCCATTTTGCGTTCCATGGCTTCGCGCGTTGCCGTAAGCTCTTCTACATTCTGGCGCAGCTCTTCTTCGGTAGCGCGCATCTCTTGTGCCTGTCGCTGCGAGGTTTCCAGCAGGCGTTTCATTTCTTCGGTTGTTCGTGCACTCTGCAGTGCAGAGGCAATAAACTCACCAGCCTTTTCTATGAAAGCGATCTGGTGTTTTTCAAACGTCTCAAGGCCGGCAATTTCTGCAACAGCTTCAATCACATCATTGTATTTCATAGGAACGATGAGCAAACAACCGGGTGTAGCTTCGCCCATACCGGATGTGATATAGGTATAGCCCTGCGGAAGTTTGGTGAGCATCGTTGTTTCACCTTCCAAAAAGGTTTGTCCCAGCAAACCAACACCCAGCTCAATCTTGCGCTCTATAAATTTCTTTCGGTCGTATGCATGGCAGGCAGTAAGCTCCAGATATTTACCGTCTGCTTCATTCTTGAGCACAAACAATCCCCCCTGTTGGGCACCCATATATTTGGTTAAGAATCGCACCACTTCATTCGACAGCACAGTAAGGTCGTTCTGGTTATTTCTTACGATCTCAGAGATTTTTGTCAACCCTTCATTACTCCACAAACGCGCTTCTTCTTCCTGCTTCATGAGTTTTAGCTGATCCCTCATGTCGGTAAGTCTGCCGGCAAGGCTGCCTTCATTCACAGCTTTGTTTGCTTCGTTCAAACCTTTCCATTCAGCTGCATAGTCGCCATCGGAAATGTGCTCGATAAATTCACTCGCCTGCTGCAGGTTCTGAATGGAGTGCTCGATCATGCTCTCCTGGTTACTAAATTGCACTTCGCTGCCCGGATCGAATATATACTTCCGGTTATTCGCCTCGAGTTGTGTTAGCAGTTTTTGCCGTGCCTGGTTATCGCGTTTAATCTTCACAACAATAAAAC
>NZ_DAIQRQ010000007.1:137630-147688 GCF_036786105.1 Ohtaekwangia sp. | reverse complement strand
TTGGTCTCTTCAATGGTCTCTTTGTTCTTATACATGAAACCAATATTGATTACCAGCAACGCTAACACTACCATTACTAATGATGTAATGATGTTGTCTCTAAGGTAGTTTTTGATTTTGTTCATAAGGCTCTACTGTAACTGTTAGTCTTTATCGTTACTTATTATTGGTTAATCGTTATTTGTTATTCGTGATGCCCGATACTTTGACTTCATAAGACGAGGGATAGCTGGCATGTTGTGAAATCAAAAAAGGTAGTTGTTATGCTGCTTCTGACAGTTTGCGTTCCAGGGCTTCGCGTGTTGCCATCAGCTCCTCTACATTCTGGCGCAATTCTTCTTCTGTAGCGCGCATGTCTGCGGCCTGTCGCTGCGAGGTTTCCAGCAGGTGTTTCATCTCTTCAGTGGTTCGAGCTCCCTGTAATGCCGAGGCAACAAACTCTCCGGCTTTCTCCATAAAAGCAATCTGGTGTTTATCGAACACATCAAGTCCGGCTATCTCAACAACAGCCTCTGTAATGTCGTTGTATTTCATAGGAACGATCAGCAGGCATCCTGGTGTGGCCTCTCCCATTCCGGATGTGATATAGGTATAGCCCTGCGGAAGTTTTGTGAGCATGGTTGTTTCTCCTTCAAGAAATGTTTGCCCCAGCAAACCAACTCCGAGCGGAATTTTACGCTCCACAAATTTCTTTCGGTCGTAAGCATGACAGGCAGCAAGCTCCAGGTATTTATCGTTTGCATCATTCTTGAGAACAAACAATCCGCCCTGCTGGGCATCCATATATTTTGTCAGGAATCGAATTACTTCGTTCGACAACACCGTAAAGTCATTCTGATTATTTCTTACAATCTCGGATATCCGCGTCAGCCCTTCGTTACTCCACAAGCGTGCTTCTTCTTCGTGCTTCATGTGTTTCAGCTGATCACGCATGCGTGTAAGTCTGCCGGCAAGATTGGTTTCGTTAACAACTTTATTTTCCTCGTTCAGACCTTTCCACTCAGCTTCATAGTCTCCATCGGAAATGTGCTCGATAAATTCACTGGCCTGTTGAAGGTTAAGAATGGAGTGCTCAATCATGGCCTGCTGGTTATTAAATTGAACTTCGGCGCCCGGGTTAAATATATACTTCCGGTTATTCGCTTCGAGCTCTGCCAACAGTTTCTGTCTTCCCTGGTTATCGCGCTTGATCTTAATAACAATAAAAGCCAGTGTTGGAAGCGCCAGCACGATTATAAAGAGTTCCAGGTATAGATTATTCCTTACCGCTGCATTATAGCTTTCTTCTGCACCCTTGCTTTTTTCTTTTTCATAGTCCATCACTTGTAACACCACATCCATCATACGTTTCCAGACAGCAAGCCCGCGATCCTCTGCCATCATGCTCTTAAATGTATTCATGCTATCAAGGTCCACCTGCTCAACCATCTTATGGGAGAAATCGAGATATCCACGAAACAAGTTACTGACATCTTCCAAACCGGATATATCGTAACCTTCTCCGGCAAGTCGTTCTTCTATATCCTTGATGTGCGTAAAGAAATAATGTTCTGAAGTCTTGGCGGGACCTAGCATATCCTGATTTTTGGTAATACCATAAGCTCTCACACCCAGATCCACGTCTTTTAAAAAATTGGTAAGCATGCCTACGTCCTTTATCATATCTTCGGCATTCACCTTGACAATGTTATTCCTTTCAATAGTTTCTTTGTTCTGATACATGAAAGCAATATTGATCACAAGCAAAGTTGACACCGCACTTACCAGCACGGTAACTATGTTGTCTTTGAGATATTTAATTATTTTTTTCATTGGGCCTTTTTGTTAATCTATTACATGTTTACTCATGATAAGAAACATATCCGTTTATTTACTGCTCGTTAGCCAGGCGATAGCTTCTTCGGTATTGTTGAAATGCGAAAAAACCATTTCACTTACGGTCTCAGTCATGGTGGCTTCCAGTGTCATCTGCGGATAAATACCATTGGGCAACATAATGGCCGCATACGGATGCTCACCCTTCATTACTTTATTGAGCCATTTTGCAGATATCCACTTCTTGTCCAAAGGTTGGAGTGCATTAATTTTCTCGGTATCAATCAAAGCCTTGTCAGCTTTAAAGTATAGCATGGCCGAAAGAAAGGCATACATATACTCTCTCAACTCCAGCGACAGGAGTTGTGTTTTTGCAGAACCAGTAAGTACACCACAACCTTCGTCATAGGCGATCACTGCATAATCTGTGTCAAAATATACCTGCATATAAGGTTTCAATTTTTACGGATAGACTTAAGGACACTACATTTTCCCAATGGCTTTTATCCAATGAGGGTGTCTGTGTGTTCCGGAAATTGCAGAAGTTACATCAGCCACCACCTTACCATTTTCGAATTGCGCCATCCCGGAAAGCATATATCCGCTACAAAAGTCTGAAATGGATAAAAGGGGCATTGGGCTTAAAATACCACCGCATCATGATTGTAAGATTTATACTGATTTTAAAAAACAACTCCGAATTGTATGTCTTGTCACAAAGAAACGCCTCCGTGTATTTACGGAGGCGCCATTCAGTATATGAGTAAATACATTCTTAAGAGATATGAAAAAATACTTTTTTGAAGAGCATCTGTTCATCCGTTCACTTCCTTATACAGGAGTGGGGTATGCTAGCCCAATCGTTGCGTGTGATTTTTTCATGAAGTAGAAACAAAAAGATGTTTGTCTTATTGCCTTATTTTTCGAACATGCTCATTCTCAGCAAGTAGCCTCAAAATGCCTAATGAAACTATTTTTACTATCTTGTGGGCCAATTGAAAAAAATATGAAAGAAGCAGAAATCCATACAAAAAAAGGCGTGATGAAAATCCGTTTCTTCGAAAAAGACGCCCCCAACACCGTGAAGAATTTTATTACGCTGGCAGAGAAAGGTTTTTACAACGGACTTACGTTCCATCGCGTTATTCCGAACTTCGTAATTCAAGGTGGATGTCCCAACGGCATTGGCAATGGCGGGCCTGGCTATCACATTGATTGCGAGTTAACAGGCGACAATCAATATCACGATCGTGGTGTACTTTCCATGGCGCATGCCGGAAGAAACACCGGAGGCTCACAATTCTTTATCTGCCACAACCGCGACAACACCAAACATCTGGATCGCAACCATACTGTATTCGGAAAAGTATACGAAGGCCTGGACGTGATCGATCAGATACGCCAGGGCGATGTGATGGAGAAAGTTGTTATCAAAGATGTGGTAGCATAATCGTACAGCATTCACAACCAGCAAAAAAGCCCATAGCCAGCGCTATGGGCTTTTTTTGATATACACCGCGGATGATACCCAACACGTTACTTTTCAACAGAAGTCTTGAAATCGAACCACAACGTTCCCTGTATGGGTGTATAGTTCATCATGATGTTTTTCTGGCTTTGCGGGCCCATTACTTTCGCATCCTGAAACTTGGTACCTATTGGCGCAATGGCCTGCAAAAAACTTATATCACCTTCCGGGAAAGGTGGATTTGTAAATTCGTTGTAAGCACCTTTGGGTCGCAGCGGTTTTAGCATCTGGAAGAATATATTTTCATTTGCTATATATACTGTAAATGGCGCGGACTTCGTCTGCACCTGCACCCAATATATACCGGCATGATACCCTTTAAACTCCGGGTAGTTCCAGCTTTCACCAGTAACGGTGTTGTTATACTTCTTCTCCCACACGCCAAACGGCATGCCCTGCGTGCGATTCTTCCACACGCGGTAAGGCCCGCGACCCAGCCACTTCATACCAGTGATATTTTCTTCCGGCAATTGAAATGATATGCCCATAAAATCGGCTTCGCCTTTCTGGCTGTAGCCGTAATCAAGTCGGGCGGGTTTACCGGATGAGAATGTCCACTTCACCATAAAGGTCGATTCGCCTTCATATACCGGTTCTATAATATAGGTATCGCCTTCCTTCCGGTGATTAAACTGCTTTAGCCTGTGAGCTACACCTGCCTGCACCGGGCCATTCGATAGCGGAACAACACCTGCGGGCGTAACCACCTTCGAAAGATAGCCTGTTCTGGTGTCAAAGAAATATTGAATACCATCCGAAGCTATGACGAGTGAGCCAGTGCTTTCACTTACCTGTATTGCGGCCGCACTAGCGGAAGTCAAGTACTCTGCATTAATCTCCACGGGAGAATGTATAGGCCATGACCATGTGTATATTTCACGTTGATGCGGGTCGATGGCTGTTAGTGATAGTATATCGCTGTTGCGCCAATCGGCAGGTAGCGATAGTTCCAATATACCTTTAGCTTTTGGCTCCAGATTTAATTGCTTTGCTGTTCCGGTAGCATTTACGGTTGCTGTTATATTCTTTAAAAATGGTGAAGTTGCAGACATCAGTTTCCATTGAAATGTACATTGATTGAGGTTTGTATAGATATAGCGGTTCTCTACTTCCAGCCGGCCATCAAATGTTTCGGGCAACGATCGTTTTGCTATATATACCGGTGACCAGATCTCTTTCACGGCAAAGTAGCTTCCCTCCTTTTCGCGATACGGGCCAACAATACCATCGGGGCCACTGTTGCTGTTGGTATCGATGCTGTCGCCTTTATCGTGGCGCACAACACCTTCATCGAGCAATGCCCAAAGAAATCCGCCGGCACCAAAAGGGTGCGCCATCATCGCATTCCAGAAATCGTCAAGCCCTGCCGCATGGCCGCCATCATACAAGCCATGCATAAACTCGGTTGGAAAGTATATTTCATTTCCGTAAAGCACAGAATTGGTAACATAATTATAGTCTGGGTAATGTTTGGTATCGGTGCCACGGAATTTCTCCCAGGGATGATATACAAATCGTTGTTGTATATCATACTTCGAAAAGTCATCGTCCAGGGCAGTGTTCCATCCACCTTCATTACCATTGGCCCACAACACGATGCTGGGATGATTTACATCGCGCACTACCAGTTCTCTCACTAATTTCCTTCCGGGTTCTGTATCATACCTGGCTTGCCAGCCGGTGAGCTCGTCCAACACGAATAGTCCGAGTGAGTCGCATACATCCAGAAAATGTTGATCGGGCGGATAATGCGACATGCGCACCGCATTCATATTCATGTCCTTCATCAGGTTTACATCTTCTATGCTGATCGCCTTACTCAACGTGCGACCACTCTCGGGCCAAAAGCTATGACGGTTGACGCCTTTGAAAAGTACCTTTTTACCATTGACATATATACCATCATGCCTTCGAACCTCCACCGTGCGAAAGCCGAAACGTTGGTGTACGGTGTGTATCAAACCGCTCTTATCGCGCAAAGAAATAACAGCCTCATAGAGGTTTGGGAATTCCGGGGTCCATGTACGAATGGATGAGAACGCCTGCGAAAGCGAAGTTCTTCCCTCCGCTGTATTGACTGATGTTGAAAATATACTGCCCACCTTGTCACCATTCAATTGTTGAATCTGAACATCCATGGCAGATCCCGGGGAGACATTGCCGGTAAATACATCCACGCGAAAAGTGCCGTCCGCCTTTGCATCAATCGCCACGCGTTCAATATAGGATGATGGCTTGATCTCCAGGTATACCGGCCGGTATATACCGCCAAAAACCCAGAAGTCGCCATCCGATTCAGCACGGTATACAGATTGATCGGCCGAAACTTTGCTTACCTTCACTTCCAGTACATTTGCAGCGCCTGGCTTTATCAGCGAAGTTACATCGTATCGAAATTGATAGAATCCACCCTGATGTACCGGGCCGGCCAATTTACCATTCACTTTTACTTCGGTGTCTGTCATGGAACCTTCAAATACAAGGAAGATATTCTTTCCTTTCCATGCCTTGGACGCGGTGAAGGTATATTTATAGAGTCCCTGTTCACCTATCTTTTTCGGACCACGGCCATAGGTATATTCACCAAAGCCTTGCAGCTCCCAGTTGGAAGGCACGGGTATCGTTGTCCACTTGCCAGCGTTACGACCTTTGGTACAAAAGAAATCCCACAATACCGTATGGTCTTTATCCGTTCCCGACAAATAGTATTGCTCGGTCTGCACAGTCTTTTGCTGTGCCTGAAGGTTCATGGTAAAAAGAATAACGATTAGCGCACAGGCTCGGCGAATGATATACATATTTATTTCTTTTTGAGGAATGACTTTACTTCATCGGCAAATGCCTGTGATCTGGCGGTGTTGTTATGATCGCCCGGCACACGTTTATACATGGCATTGGGAAAAACAGAAGCCAGCGTCTGCGATGAGCCGTTGTCTTCATCGCGATCGCCACAAATAACGAGTATCGGGTTGCTGATCGCCTTGAGCGCTTCTACGCTGGTGGAAGGTTGTGCTTTTTGCAGGTAGGCCAACGCAAGCTGATCGAGCTTGCTGTCTTGCACATACTTTACTGCACCTTGCAGATCGGGTATATCTTCTCCCATCAATGCCTTGTAGAACATAATTCTTCTGGGCCATTCCGGATTTGTAAAATCCAACCCCATTCCGCCCAGTACAGCACGATCCACACGCTTATCGAGCACCAGTAGCCTTGCCGTGATGATAGAACCCCGCGAATATCCTACCACGCTATATTTCCTGACACCCAGCCTGGTGAGCAACCCCATAATGTCGCGTGCCTCTGCATCGTTCTCGTATGCTTCCGGTGTGTGCGGCTTATCGGATAATCCATTGCCGCGCATGTCGAGCGTGATCACTTTAAAACCTGCCACCAGCAGATCATTATAAAGTGCTGTCCGCTTCCACGATTCACCATCCACTATAAATCCATGCACCAGCAGCACCGGTTCACCAAAGCCCTGCACTTCATAGTGAATCTTTACACCATCAAACGAAGTATAGAATTTAACAGAATCTTTTACCTGTTGGCTAAAACCACAGCAAGGCAGCATGACGTACAGGAAGTATAGTATCTTTTTCATAATTACATAAGCGTTAATCGTTACACGTTAATCGTTATCCGTTAATTGTGATCTGTTATACGATTAACGTGTAACCGATAACGGCTAATGGCTAACGGCAACTACTCAGTCGCTTCAATTGCCCATACAAGATACACGAAAGGAGCATTCCAATTGATAGCAATTTCATTTGATGCATACGAACAATCTGTATCAGAATACGCTTCGTCTGGTACGGATGAAGAATACTTGCATTTATCCTGCATACCGGGGTTCGGTCCTCCTGCCAGCAATCCAGGCACAGGCTCAGCTATACCATCGGCAATGGACGGGCGATGGTGCGGATGCATGGTGGATTTATCGCCAAAGCCGGTAAGGAACGAATATCCGGTTCCGTTTTTACCCATCAGGAAATCAAGATTGGACAACGCATAGTTCAAATACTTTTTGTCGCGTGTAATGCGATACGCCTGGATGAGCACTATACCCTGATTGGCGGCTACGGATGAACTGCCCCAGATATAGTCGCGCGCTGATCCGCCCATCACTACATTGAATGCACGTGTATCAACACCGCTGATGAGGCTATCTGCAAAATGTACGATACTTTGTTTCAGGGTTTCAATCTTATCATGAGCTTCGGGCAATGTTAATTCATTTCGTATCAGTGTATAGTAGCCGAGCAAACGCACTTGCGCCCACGCGGGCAGCGGTGTTGCGTTGCGTGGAAGTAAAGTTACAGCCGCTATATATTGAGCATCCTGTGTGGTGGCATATAGTTCAGCAGCAGCCCATACAAACTCGTCTGTCAAATCGCGATCGCCATATCCGCCGGTAGTAACATCGGGTTCAAATGCTCTATTCATCGCATCCTGATCATATACAATCGATGGATTCTTCTTTGCCCACTGCCACGCTTGGGCTGCTGCTGTTAAACACGAATCGGCCAGGCCAGGCAATTCTTTATCATACGCGCGGAAGATGCGTGCGGCTTGGGCAGTTACTGCAGCGAAGTCGAGTGTTGCAGCGGTTCCTTTCTGCACAACGTACCGGGTACGGGTCGCTTTGTCGGGCATGATCATTCGATCGAACGTTGTATTGGTGAGCTTGTGATATACGCCACCATCGCCAGGGTCTTGCATGGTTAGCATCCAGCGTAAGTTCCAGAGTGCTTCATCAAGCAGGTCGGGTACGGTGTTATTGCTCTCGGGTATATTGAGTGATATAGTCTTCACATACTCCGGAAAATCTTCGTATAGGGAGAGCAGGGTTCCCATGGTAATGCCGCTGTTTACTATATATTTATTATAATCGCCCGCATCCAGCCATCCGCGGGGTGAGGAGATTACAGTGCCTTCCGGGCGATTGGCTGATGCTGCTGAAGGATGGATC
This sequence comes from Ohtaekwangia sp., assembly GCF_036786105.1. Lineage (NCBI taxonomy): Bacteria > Pseudomonadati > Bacteroidota > Cytophagia > Cytophagales > Fulvivirgaceae > Ohtaekwangia > Ohtaekwangia sp. The sequence goes on along the minus strand of NZ_DAIQRQ010000007.1, from coordinate 139,373 downwards.
AATACTTTGTCATCCGGCTCTCCTGCTGCACGATGCCACTTGCCTGCATATTTTTCAGGAAGGTCGGTTGATAATCTTTGATAGTAGAAACCTTTGGCAGCTCCCTTCGCTACAGCATCGTGAACATGCGCACGAATTTCAAAAGGATACGATGTGCCCACGCCAGGTACTACCAAAGTATAATTACCGGGTGTGGTGAATGCCGAGAAATCAGCTATGCGTGTTTTCTTATCGGAGAATTTTGATTTTCGTATCTCACTTAACTGTCCTTCGAAAACTTTCCTGCCATCGGGTGTTGTAATTAAAAATGTGGTGGGGGTTTCCCCTATGATAACGGCCGACTTAGGCGCGGTTGGATAATAACCAATCTGGTTAAGACGGATATCATCTGGTGACAATTTCTCTTTCCGTTGTGACTGAACATTACAAGCCGTTATTACTATTAGCACAAAAACGAATACTTCTTTTTGCATGGCTGTTTATATAGACTGTTTCATTATCAAATTTCCGGAAAGCTACTCGTTGTCTCTTTGCAAAGAGTACAAAAAGTAGTTTTCAGGAAAATATTGTTTATCACCGGCTCCAAAGATATATCGTTAGCGGGATGATGAAACCGAAAGTCAAGACTTATTTAATCATTAACCGGGTACGAAGTGTGTCTTTGCTATTGACCAGACGAATAAAATAAAGGCCGGGATGAAGCGATGTTTGTACCTGGAATGTTTTCTTCGAAGGATCAAGGCTGCTGTTCATTACGTTTCTGCCTTGCACATCGGTTATTTCCATGCGCGAAAATCCTGCAGAAGACAGTTCCAATGTAAATGCATTGGGTGCCGGATTCGGGTAAATATGTATTACAGTACCTTCATCTGATTCCGTAGCCATAATCGTATTCTCTCCACTCTCCACCAATATATAGCTTACAGAACGCGCTGGAGCGGTTACCCGAACACCGCTGCCAATAACAGCTGCTTTTGCCTTCACGGCCTCCACATTTGCCGGGCCGCCTGACGCCAGCGTTGTACCTGCACCATTTACATACACCTTTCTGGAAAACTCACCGTTGTCGGTTCCCCCGGTTAAAGTATATATATAGTAACGATCGCCATAACCAAAGTTCTGCAGGTTAATATTTACGGTTTGCCCGGATGTTCCTTTGTTAATGAGCACAATGCCCGATTGGCCTGAATCGAATTTGGAGGCATACGCTACTACATCACTGCTTCCCGAACCGGATACAGTAGCATTTACCATATAGTTGCCAAAGTATTTCTGAAAATAATACATATAGTAAAACACCGGTCGCGGATTCCACTTGGTACCATTGTCAGGTTCATCGCCCTGACTGAACATACCGTGGTCGTTTCCATCACTCCACGCGTTGGCGAGATCCCACCGGCTGGCTTCGCCATACTTATTTCTGATCAACTCACCCAACACCAACGCTGCATGCATACCGTTGATGAACGACACTTGTTGTTTGGAGCCTTCGGCAAATATATTCCATTCTGTAAGGGCCACCGGTTTCGTAGTAACGCCCGCGGTGGTCATCGCGTTGGTAACGTAGTTCATCATATCTGTTGTTACCGTAGAAGCGCTACTGAATATCTGCGCGGCTGTGGAATTTGTCTGGTAGGGTGTATAGTAGCTATGTATGATATAGAAATCAGGTGTGTTGCCGGACTTCTGAAATACCCCCGTATTCCATGTTTTATCAGTTGCAGTTGCCCAGCTTGCGGGTTC
>NZ_DAIQRQ010000007.1:56074-137530 GCF_036786105.1 Ohtaekwangia sp. | reverse complement strand
ATCTCCCAGAATTTAGTACGACCATTATCATACCGAACCCAGTCTGCCGCCAGGTGAGCCGCCATTGCCACGGGGTTCGTATCGGTACTATAGCGGGCGTACGAATAATTTACCGTAATGATACCGGTGCTATTGGTCATTCCGAGCATCTGATAATAATGATCGAGCGACATAGTCCAACTGGCAGTGTTGCCTCCATACCAATACGGATATGAACTTCCGGCTGTGCCGTTGGCATCGAGTAAATATTCGGGTACATCGGAAGGGAGATCATCTTTTGTAGTAGCATTCCAGAAATACACACTGCTCAGATTCCCACCGGGAAAACGCAACAGGTTTGGCGATAATGTTTTAATGTTATCGATCAATGCCGGCTGATCTACCATCTGTGTCATAAATATATTGGCATTGTTTCCATATATATACTTCGAAACAGGCGCTACTACACTGGTATGATCGATGGTTACAACACAGGTGGCGGCCTTGGTGGGCTTGGTATAGTCTTCGTATGCAGGACTGGTTATTGTTTTGGCCTCGAAGTCGTTCAGAAAAAATCCCTGTGGATTTTGGGCGAACGAAGGAAGAGCCGAAAGCAGCAAAAACAGATAGAGGTAATTATTCCGCATCATAATTTTTAAGAAGTAATAAGAACACAAACTTTATAAAATGACTAATGGTACGCTTGCGCGTACCATTAGCTGAAATAAACTGCTAAACCATTATAACAGTCCCATATCATCTATATAGAAGAGATACGGCGCGCTTGGTGAGGTACTGCCATTATCCTGGAATACCACGAAACTTAACGTGCTAGGACTTCCCCAGGTAGACAACGGAATAGTATAAACTACCCATGCACCTTCCGTCAGGGTTACCGTATAGGTAGTGCCCCAGTTTATATTCATGTTCAACACCTTGCCGGTTGTACCCGGGCCTCCGTATACAGCAAATTTAATAGCAGTGTATCCGCTCAGCGAAATATCAGCCGTGTGTAATTGAACACCACCCCACGATCCGGTAAAGGTCTGCTTGTATGAATACTCTCCGGTTTTCACAACGGTGGTGGAAGAATAATCCCACTCGCTTGACCAGCTCCAGTTATCCCAGCTGCTGTTAAACTTATCGGCATAAATGATGTAGTTCAATCCGAAGGTAGAAGACGAAACCGTTGTACCCAACGCTGTCTTCACAACAATGTAAGATACTTTCGTTCCATCCGGTACTACTACCTGAATCTCTTTCGGATCAGCACTTACAATATCGGCGTAGAGTGTATCGGTTGTTCCTGCGTTTACAAATGCTACGCTTACCAGGTTATCGAAGTAATCACCGTCAATTGTAATGGTGGCACCATTTTCTGCTACGCCGGTAAAACTGTTGATTACCGGAGCCTGTGTAACCACAAATGACAGCGTGGCTTCACCATGCTCTGTTACCACACGAATTGTGTTATCAACATTCGCATACGGTGCATCTGCAGGAATTGTGAGAATGATGTTATCATTCCGCACAAACGTAGGGTTGAATGTTGCCGGATAACCGTTGAAGTATACTGCCTTCGTAGAGGCCAGGTTGCTACCAAATATTACAACCATTTGCCCGCGCGCTCCACTTTGCAAAACTGAATCCTTCGGCACAATGCTCACGTGATCCAACATAGGCGGAGCATTATCGTCATCGCTGCAGGAAAAGAAAAGTGCTGCACTACACGCCAGCGCAATCATCCCGATCAGTAGTCTTGTGATATTATTTTTCATACTTGAATTATTCGTCCGTCAAATCATTGAAATACATAAGGTACAGGTTCCCTGCGCAGGCTTGGTGCCTTTGCCAGCTCGTTCTCCGGTATAGGAAGGTTGAAGTTTCCATCGCCCACGCTGAAAGTAGTTTGGCCTGTATAATCGGGGTCTGGCTCTATCTTCCACGATGTTGCAGCGTCAGGATCGTCTGGTGTAATGCGCGTAAATCCTCTATGCTGATTGCTGAGTATATCGTACGCACGTTGCGGATCGTAGTAATGCAGTCGCACAAAGTCATACCACATCTGTCCTTCCATAGCAAACTCCAGATGGCGTTCGTTGAAGATATCGTCCCAGGTGAGTGAGGTTTTTTCCGGCACACCGGCACGCGTTCTGACCATGTTGAAATACTTGAGTGCTTCTGCATCGGAGGTTGATGCATTATTACCCAGAATGGCTTCTGCATATACCAGGTATACATCTGCGAGGCGCAACATATAGGTCTGGATTTCGGTGCGTTGCTGCAACACCTTGCCATCGTTATCTTCCGCTCTGCCTACTACATATTTCTTTATCCATGCACGGGTGTTATAGCCACTTGCACCGGTTGGTACAACGAGTTCCTGAATTACTGAATTACCGTTATTGTCCAGCACCTGCTGGTGTATATAGCTATAGTGGTCGCCTGGCAGCATAAAGCTTGCTTTTCTGCGCTTGTCTGGTGTACTACCAAAAATGCCATTTTGAACAAGGCCTTCATATTTACTCAGCATATAGATCGATGCACCCAAATCTCCACCCCAGCCATCGGCTGTGCCGGTAATGCTGGATGAGAATGCGAGGAATGCCTGTACACTATTCTGTGTTCCCCAATCACCATTATATACCCACTGCAATGCAAAAAGTGTTTCTGAATTATTGTTGTTCTTCATTTTGAACAACTCTTCATAATCCGCCATCAGCGATGCACCACTGTTCTCAATTACATCTTTTGCCAATACACGGGCACTGTCCAGGTAAGTCTGGTTGCGTGAACCGCTCTGCCCAACACCGGCACGTGTCAGGTACATTTTTGCGAGCATACCTTCTGCAGCCCACTTGGTAAGTCGCCCTTTAGCCACCGGTGTTTCCGGTAAATGTGTTGTGCCGTAGCGGATGTCGCGGCATATAAATTCCCATACACTTTCCACTGTATTCCGTGTTACGGTGGTGTCCTGCAGAATGGCAATGTTATCAGTAAACACGGGAACAGCGCCGTAGTTTTGCACCAGGTAAGCATACGCGAGACCGCGCATGAAACGCGCCTCTGCTATAGCATGTTGCTTAATACCATCGGTAACATCGGCACCTGCATATTTATTCAGGTTGTTGATCAACACATTGGATTGGCCCACTACGTTGTAGAATGCACGCCAGGAAGCATAGTTCTCGGCAGTTGCACCGGTGGTCCTGAACGTAATGTTCTCCAGCTGATATGAGTAGTTCGCACTCAATACGCCTCCTCTTCCATCGCCTATACCGTGTGAAGCTTTATCGTTGTAAGCAAACCACACAGCATTATAAAGCGGTGCAGAAGCCGCCAGTACCTGGGCATCTGTTTTATAGAAGTTAGCGTCTACAATAGAGTCTGTAGGAGGCTGGTTGATGAAGTCATCGCCGCACCCCGTCAGCAAAGCAAGGGCGGTGGCGATGGCTATATAACTTTTATATATCTTTCTTTTCATTGTTCTTTCAAATTAAAAGTTAGAAGTCAAATCCGATGCTGAAGGTATATACCCGTGTGAGTGGATAACGTCCATAATCCAGACCGATTGACTGATCGGTAGAGCTTGCATTCTGACCTACGTACGCCCCCACTTCGGGATCGTACCCTTTATAGTGGGTAAGCGTGAAGAGGTTTTGTGCACCAACCGTTACACGGGCACCGTGTACTACACTTTGTCTGTTGAGAAAGCTGGTTGGAACGTGATAGGTTAATGAAACATTCTTGAAGCGGATGTAAGAACCGTCTTCCACAAACTGATCGGTAAAGCGAAGTCTGTTACCATTCACGTTGCTACCGATGCGCGGGATATAGGCATCCGGATTGGAAAGGTGCGCTTCTCCATTATCATCCTGCACTACTTTGGCATAACCGAGCGCTTCAGACATCAGGTTGCGGCCGAGGTTTATATTGTTCGGGTTTGTGTTGTTATAGCGCAACAGGTTGTAAACATCGTTGCCGTATACACCGGTAATAAGAATACTCAGGTCAAATCCTTTGTAGGATATCGTGTTGCTGAATCCTAAAATAAATTTGGGCCACGGATTACCAATGTTAGTACGGTCGTTCACATCAATAATGCCGTCACCGTTCAAATCTTTATACTTGATATCCCCTACATATATATTGTTCGGATCTACCGGATATTTATTTCCGCTGTTATCAACCGGGCGAGGGCTGTTGGTGGCATCCGCTACAGACTGGAACAATCCATCATACAAATATCCCTGGAAGAGCCAGGGTGCCTGCCCTATAGAAGAGCGTTGATCCCAGTTATTACCAGAGCCTGTATCTCCTACATACCACGGTGTTCTGTCGATGAATGCAGTTTGAGAATAAAACTTCGTAACCTTCGCTTTAAATCCGGAAATGTTAAAGTTGCTTGTCCATTTCAAACCACCTCTGTCAATATTTATCGTTGTTAAAGAGAACGCCCATCCTTTGTTCTGCATAGAGCCAACGTTAATAGGGGGCGGTGTTATAGAACCTTCACCATTGGTTCCCAGATAATCCGGGAGCGGAGCCGTCATCAGCAGGTTATCAGTCTTCTTAATATAGAAGTCACCTTCTAATTGTATACGGTTCTCCAGCACGCTGATGTTAAAGCCTATATTGTTTGTTTTTGTTTCTTCCCACTTCAGGTTATCGTTTCCATATCTGCTTAATAAGAAACCAGATCCCCATTGTGTAGAGTAACTTTTCAACGGACCGTAGTAACTGGTGCCACCCTGGTTACCCGTTACACCGGTTTCCAGGCGAAGCTTCAACTCATTGATAAAAGACAAACTCTGCATAAAGGGCTCTTGTGTAATTCGCCATGCAGCCGATACGGAAGGAAAGTAACCCCACTTATTATTGGCACCAAAGTTTACTGAACCATCGGCACGGAACGCACCTTGTATATAGTACTTGTCTTTATAGTTATAGTTCAAACGCCCCAGGTACGATTCCATCCCCCAGATGCTTTGACCACCACCGGCCGTAGCCGTTTTATCATCACCAATTTCGAGGTCAGGTATGCTGTTGGTAACAAAGCCCGACTTTGAAGCTGACAAGTTTTTCCATGTGCTTTTCTGTGCTTCGTGGCTGACCATCACACCAAAATCATGATTACCCAGTTTTAAATTATACTGAATCAACTGGTTCCAGTTCCAGTAAAATGTATTGGCACTGGTTACGGACAAATTCGCAGTGTTATTGATCTTGTCGCCCAATCTATACGTTGGTATAAAGTAATCCTGGCGGCTTGATCCGATGTTGGTATTCATACTCGATTTAACCAGCAATCCTTTTACAGGAGTAACTTCAACGTTGAATCCTCCGAGGAATCCGTTTCTCTTCAGGTTGTTTTGAATCAGACTTGAGATTGCCACCGGGTTCAACGGTGTAAACTGTACGCTGCTTCCGTTGGTTGCATCGGCACCACCCCAGGTTCCGTCAGGATTTTTTACCGGAATGTTGGGAGCCAGTGCCAGGGCATTGCTGATAACACTTTCCTGTGTAGCAGAGATGCCTTCGTTCGTTTGATTGAAGTTCAGGTTTGTGCTAAGCTTTAACCATTTGCGTGTCTGGTTGTCCAGATTTAAACGCACGCTACCGCGCTTGAATGATGAACCGATCGCTATACCATCCTGGTTGAAATATTCACCCGACAAATAGAATGTAGTTTTTTCACTACCTCCACTCACACCAATCTGATGCTTTTGAAGTGCCGCTGTTTTGAAAAGCGCTTTCTGCCAATTGGTACCATCACCTAATAAAGATGGATTAGAATACTCGGTAGGAATTTCACGGCCCTGGTAAGTATATATTTCACCTACCATGCGTGCGTATTCCGAAAGATTCATTACCGGAAGTGTTTTCGGTGTCTGCTGATTGGAGTATAAGAAATCGTATGTGATTTTAGTCTCACCTGCTCTGCCTCGTTTGGTTGTGATCAACACCACACCGTTTGTTCCGCGAGAACCATATATAGCGGTTGCGTTAGGGCCTTGCAAAATCTCAACGCTCTCGATATCGGCAGGATTGATACCTGCCAGCGGGTTAGTAGAACTGGTTGAACCATAGTTGACGTTGGTAGTTGATTGAATCTGAACACCGTCAATAACATAGAGTGGATCGGTAGCACCGTTGATCGTGCTGATGCCGCGAATATTTACCGATATACCTCCACCCGGCTGCCCCGAGTTTTGTGTAACGTATACACCTGCAGCACGGCCTTGTATGGCCTGCTCGATGGTGGTGTTAACCGTTTTTTGCAGATCCGCTGCCTTGATAGAAGTCTGCGCAGCCGACATATCGGCACGTCTCATTTCACCATAGCCCACAACGACTACTTCCTGCAAAGTTTCTACATCTTCTGATAAGGCTACCTTAAACTTGGTTTGACTTCCAACGGGTACTTCCTGAGTTTTGTATCCTATAAAAGAGAACACCAACACATCATCGGCACCGGCTTCTATTGAGAAGTTACCGTCTGAATCGGTAGTTACCCCCACCGTGGTTCCTTTCAACAGTACGTTTACACCAGGCATGCCCTGGCCTGCCTGGTCTGTGATTACGCCCGTCACGATCTGCTTCTGCGCATAGGCCAGCGTTGCAGCGCCTGACAGAAACAGGATCACGAAGACTCGTAATAGTTTCCTGTAAAGTTTTGTCATCATAAGGTTAATTTGGTTTAGCAGTTATATTGATCTATCTCTATTTTCCTTTCGGAAGTAGATTCGGTGCGGAATGCGGGATCTGATCCGTGCGGGATGAGTTGTGAAATACTCATCCCGACAGCATGATCAGTTAACCCAAATCTTACAATGCGTTTGGTTATTCCCGTGAAATGGGGATGAGAGCAATCCTTGTTGTATGCCGGAATGATTTCTGAAAGGACCGCACTACCTATCCATACCCGAAAACTGTTCTTTTGCAGAAAAGCGGCAGGTAAACAGGTTAGGGGCAGTATGATGAATAAGGCGAGCATCCTTTTCATGAAATTTTATTCCTTGTTACAATCGAATAGCGGACAAAAATTTCCGTAAACGATTGCAATAAAATTAGGTCGTAACGCCCTTTGAATAGGTATGAAAATGTTCCAAACTAAGGGGTTAAGTGTTAACAGAGGGAGGCAAATGTTTCAGAGAACATCCTTTTTTGTTAACTGATCAAACGTGTGCATGGATTTTTACATCGTTTGCGTGCCTTTTGGCAAGGCATGCCTCCTCCATTCGGCGTGAGAACCGGTTCTTCGAAATAGGAAACAGATGGCTATAAAATGATGGCCAGCGACGCGGAAATAGCGATGGCTAGATAAATCAATAATTCCAGTGTCAAAATCCACTTTGATTTACTTCGCATGTTACCCATAACAGGGAGAGGTTTTGATTCCGGAAATGTACGGACGGGCACCCCGGAACACAGGCATCAAATCTTCACGATTCAGGTGGCATTTGTAACGATGCTAATAATCCCGATCGTTATCGGTAACAGATTAACCACTTCAAAGCCTCATGAGGCGTTGTGCCTTTCGGTTGTCATCATTTAAAAGGGATTGAAACAAAGGGAGAATTTATTTCGCCATTGCCCGCAGCGCATATACCTCCGGCCGTTGATTGTTTATACCAATCACGATACGCCTTCCGTCCCAAATGGCATGCCTTGCATCACCCCGAACACATAGGCCAGACGATGACGGAGGCACTTTCACAAAACCTCCCTTACCATCACCGAACAGCAGCACGCCAAAATTACCAACGGCTTTTCCGAAGCGCGATCGTGTGGCCGAAAGATTGCCTAACGCCAGCAGATCCGGCTTGCCATCTTCGTTAGCATCCAGTACGGTGAATGAAAAAACCGGGGCAACCTGTGTCTCGATTGGTAAGGGAGTCAATTTCAATTCATTTCCGGTGTTTTGAAGATAGCATGTCGCCAAAGTATAGGCCGTGAGTTTACCAGACTTTGCGAGTTCTTCCGGTTTTAATATAGTCTCGATTGTTGCTGTTGTATATGATTTATAATCGGGAAATCTCTTTTTGAAAGAAGGCAATTGATCCGTTAGTTCATCGCGTGTGGGCATCGGATAGCTATGATCGCCAATAAAATAGTTCATCAAAGGATCAATCGAACCATTACTATCAAAATCGGCATAGTAGAGCGACATAGGACGGGAAAGTGAAGGCTTGAATTGATTATTCATACCAAAATTTCCCACAGCAAAATCAGGATCGCCATCATTATCAAAATCACCGGCTTGTATACAATTCCACCAACCGGCTGTTTCTCCTTTTATATAATCGTGTGATTTATCAGCAAGCTTTCCCTGTTCATTTATATATATTGTTATCGGCATCCACTCGCCCACTACAATCAGGTCAGGCCGGTTGTCTTTATTAAGATCGCTCCAGCAGGCATCGGTAATCATACCTGATGATTGCAAGGCAGGTGCTATATCCTGGGTAGCCATGCTGAATTTGCCATGACCATCGTTCACTAAAATATAGCTTTCTGGTGCCTGCGGATATTTACCGGGGGTAATTCTTCCTCCCACAAAGAGATCCAGATCGCCATCGCTATCTATATCGGCAGGGCGAACGCATGATCCGCTTCCATAAAATTCCGGCAGCGTTACGCGATTAAAATTTCCTTTTCCGTCATTTCTGTACAGTTTATCGAGCATGGCCTTGTCGTTCAATGCAAACTCATAGCCGCCCGTAACAACATACAGATCCTGATCACCATCATTATCCATATCAAAGAAAACTGCGTCCACATCTTCAGAGGCAGCATCTTCCGTAAACACCTTGTGTTGTAAATAACCGTTATTTTTATCCTGGAGAAATAAAACACCTGCCTGGTTCTTCGCACCTCCTATATATAGATCTGGCAACCTGTCTTTATTCACATCGCCTGCCGCCAGTGCCGGGCCGGCGGTGGAGTACATGCGTGGCAAAAGGCTTTGCATTTTAAAATCGATAAAGTCATTTTCAGTATGCTTGAATTTTATTACCTCTTCTGCACGCGAGAAGAGCACAGGCTTATTGACGTGAATGGCATTCTTCGCGGTTGCATTCTTTTGCCAAAGCATAATCGTCTGGTCAGCTTTTAAATGTTTGATATGCTGCACCTCACCGCGAGGCCACTCTACATATAGTGAGTCAATAGTCTCATTCTTTCCGAGGCCAAACAATAGCATAGGTTCTACAGATGATTGAAACCCTCGCGTAGGCCATACATATTTCTTTTGAATCGCTCCCTGTTGAAATATAGTTACCTGAGCTCCTATACCTGCTGTGTTCTTATCGTTGCCCATCAGCTTTACCCGGAGAAAATGATTGTGCATCAACTTTTCCTGGTTATTGCGATAGATTCCTGCAGGTTCGTCCAATTGATTCGTAACCAGATCGAGATCGCCATCATTGTCAAGATCGGCATACGCAGCACCATTCGTTAGTGCTTCACGATTGAAGCCCCAGTCGAACGAAACATCCTGAAACAGATTATTTCCCGTATTTCTGAAAAGGTAATTATGGCTTTTGGTAGATGGCACTTTGTTCAATGCTTCGGCTAATTCATTCGTGCTAAAGCCACGTTTTGCTTTCAAGGTTTTGTCGGCCTCATATCGAAGAAAATCGTTGCTGGTAAAATTTCGTTTAAAGCCGTTCGAAACGAAAAGATCCTGCAGGCCATCATTGTCAAAATCTGCTGCGAGCACCGCCCAACTCCAGTCCGTGTTGGATATACCGGCCAGTTGTCCCATCTCTGTAAATGTGCCGTTGCCATTGTTGTGCTGTAGCATGTTACGCATATACTGGTGGTGAAGGCCGTTCTTCACCATGGTAGCATACACATCGTAGCGATCGGGCCAGTAAAATTCCTTTTGCCGTGCATTGCTTTCGGGCAACATATCCAGCGTAACAATATCAAGCCAGCCATCATTGTCAAAATCCGCTATATCCACGCCCATGCTAAACTGCGATATATGCGTTAACAGACTGTCGCCAGCATCTTTAAAAAAAAGGCCGTGCTGGTTTAGCAGCAGTTTGTCTTTCTCAGTATAGTCGTTGGTAGTATACAGATCTATCCAGTCATCATTGTTCAGATCACCTCCGGCAACACCCAGCCCATAGTTGGAGGCAGGTCCATGTATACCTGCTGAATCGCTTATGTCTGTCATTTTACCGCCATCATTTCGAAAAAAGCGGTTGCCTACATACCGCACCCGGTCTTTGTAACGCGTAGATATATCGTAAGAATTGGAGATAACCAGCCGGGAATGGTTCAGCAGCAGCGCATCCAGGTCGCCATCTTTATCATAATCGAAAAAAGAAGCTTGCGTAGTGTATGAATCGTCATTTAATCCATAGGCTGCGGCTTTATCGGTAAATGTGAGATCGCCATTATTGATGAACAGCAAATTTACCCTGAACAAGGGATGGTCTTCTGCCGATTTACATACATAAATATCCAATAGACCATCGGCATTAAAATCAACCATCGATACACCGGTTTTCCAGCCACTGGCGGCAGCAACGCCTGCTTTGCTGGTAATATCTTCGAACTGAAAATTTCCTTTGTTCAAATATAGTTTGCCCGGCCCCTGGTTGGCACTGAAATATATATCTACCAGGCTGTCGTTGTTAATATCACCCAGCGCCACTCCACCACCATTGTAAAAATACTCGTATGTAAAAATATTTCTGGCAGGTGTCTCTGTATTGACATTGCTGAAAGATATGCCGGTTTCTTCGGCTGTCAGTTTTGTAAAGAGCGGTTGTTTATCGGTCTTTTCAGGCGCTGTGCACTGAAATACCACCAGGAACAGCACTATTCCATAGGCAAGCAGGTCGGCAGTTTTTTGCATGAGGAACTTCTTTTAGTAAAGAAAGCAAAAGCTATGTTTGCAAAAAAGAGGAACGAATCACTTTACTATAGCGCGCAAGGATGCTTAAAAAGTATACTTTCGTAGAGCGTTACAAAAATTCGGATCGCTTACTTCTTCTACCTGTATCTACACTGGTTGCTGCCGGTGCAGATATAGCCCATATATACCGGGGAATTTTCAGTTCGTACAATATCCTTTCAAATTTGTGTTGACGATGTACCCGGTATGATGATCGATGCTTGCCTTATGCAGTGGAATTTGTAAACCCGAAGCCATGCGCTTTTAACAGACTTTACTTTTTTGTCCGGAGGTGAAAAAAAAACAGATGGTGCGTGCCAGATCAACTTCCAATCGGTAACCGTAAAAGAAATCCCGGAGCGACTGCCATTCAATTGACTTTATTTCTTCAATATCTATACTATAAATCCATTGTCGGTTAGCGCCGCTACCACTTTATCGCTAGCGTGTAATTTTCCATTTTCCAAAGGGTTATATAGAGTGTTTGTAATGCCTGTTGAGTAATAGTAAACCTAACAACAAGCGTTGCAACATCAAATTCAATGGGACTGCCGAACTTTTTCTCCGCGAACTCATAGTTATCCTCCCCCAAAAAAGGTATCTTTAGTTTGTTGCAGGCCGATCTGAACGCTGTTGTTTTTGCAATCTCCGATACTGTTGAAATCAAATCTTTACCATGCAATATTGGCTTTATGTAATAAAATTAATTAATCATCAATAAAAAACTACCTGAACAAACGGTACGGCTACACGCAGTGATAAAGTTTTGTTTTTAAAATAGTATAGTATTGCTGCAATAATTGAGAATGAAAAAAGATTGCGCAAAATGTACAAATAATCGCTGCATATACTTTTATTTGCTGCATTGTAATTTTTAATGAATTTAAACGCGATATAATTCCCAGGAATACTTCACCTTAGTAAGACATAAGACATCATCGTCCACTTAATCTTAAACGCTTATGAAAAGAGAACTAAAAAGGCCCAATGGCAAAGAAGTCTTCGTTACAATTACTTACGAAAAAGAGAACGATCTCATTTACGTTGACTGGAACGGATTTCTCACTGTTGAGCAGGTAAAAGTCGGATCGGAAGAATTATTAAAAATGATTAAAGAGATACACTGCTCAAAAGTTCTTGTTGATAATCGCAAAGTATCAGGCCCCTGGCAGGCGGCCAACGAGTGGTATCAAACCGATTGGAATCCACGCGCTGCCAAAGAAGGATTGACCGATATGGCTGTAATTATGTCCGACAACATCTTTACACAACTCTCGCTGCAAGGTTTTACCAAAGCAACAAAGGGGGTATATACGGTGGCTATTTTCAACTCAGATCCAGACGCACGCAAGTGGCTGAAAGAACAGGCCACGGTTGCGAAATAAAAATATTAGTCACCCCATTATTATGAAGCATCCCGTATAGTAACCTACGGGATGCTTTTTTTTCGGTACGGTTATGCGCGTTTCCAGGTAACCTGAAACATGGGCGTACTTAAGATAAGATAGTCGCCTTCAATTTTAGCATAACGAATTTCGTCATGCCCTACCCAATTCGGAAAGAGGCTTCCTTCTACTTCATGAATAAGTTCACCTGGGCTCTTTTCATAATACTTTCCCCAATACGCAGCATAACTGAGATACGCTTCGGTAAATTCTTCAGGAGTTCCTTCTGCCATCGAAGCTGAAGTAAAATTGGAACGGCCGCTTTTCATAAGCTGGGCATTCATATAGCCATGGGTATCGTACATTAAAATGCCCAATGGATTTTTGCCGAAGAACTCTACGGGTTCGCTATCGCCGGGCACATACTTCCAGGAAAGCAGTTTCCAGGTGCCTACAATTTTATCTTTGACGGATTCTTTCATGGTATATAAATGATGACAGGGTGTTTGAAGATTTTTACAACAGACAGAATATACTTTGTTTCTGTCATAACAAAAAGCAATCGTCACACCGGTGTAGCAAAATGCCGCACAGGTATGACGATATTGTTCATGATATTTTACAGTAATGTTTTCGCAGGCTGTGCTGCAAAGCTGTAGATCACATCCTGAACGAGCTGCGTTACAAAAGCAGCGTCATGCTCAATGTAACGGTGGCCCCCCGAACGTGGAATAAGCTTGAACGATGCAGATGTTTCGCGTGACCATTGTTCGATCTGGCTTCTCTTTACGCGTTCGTCTTCCGAACCGTGGATAGCAATAATCGGTATATCCAGCGGAGCTTCCTGTGTAAACGTATAGTGATACAGGAACTGAAGATCCGCACGCAAAATGTTGATCAACAACTTTTGAATTTCTACATCACCAATGTTGGTGATGTCCAGGTGTGGATACATTTGCACCAGCTCTTCATCCGAAAGCGTATAGTCTACCTGCTTCTTGTCGTAAGCATCAAGCCCTGAGGTAGACGATATAAACAATGTCTTCGGAAGCGCGAGGTTATTTCTGCGAAGGTCGCGTGTAATCTCAAAGGCCAGCATACCCCCCATGCTATGCCCCAGGAATATATAGGGCTTGTCGAGCAGCACAGTAATAGAAGGCATAATGTCGCGCATGAAAGTGTTGAAGTCAACGTATGGAATCTCTTCCATTCTTCTTCCGCGTCCGGGCATTTCTATCAATACAACTTCAACGGATTCATCCAGCATATTTTCCCAGCCGTTGAACAACGCAGCACTTCCACCAGCATCATGAAAACAGAATACGCGGAACGCTGCATTCGGATTAGGCTTCGGAATAGTATACCAGCTGGTATGCTCTTTTGCCTGCGTGCGCACTCCGGCCTCGGATAAGCCGTGGTCCTGAGCCGCCAATACTTCGCGCAGATATATAGCATACTCATGAATACTTGGATGCGACCAGAACATACCTACCGGTAACTTTACCGACAGGTCTTTCTCCAACAGATTGCGCAATTGCACTGCCATCAGCGAATCTACCCCCATACCTTTGAAAGTCATGGTATTCTTGATGCGCGTTGACGATATCTTGATGATCTTGGATACATGCTGCGTAAGCATTTGCTCAAGCGCATTCTGCTTGTCAGCTTCCAGGCTCAGGGTAGCATAATTCTCCATGAAGTCGAAACCTGACTTAGCACCCTGTGTACCGGTTTTTGCAGCTTTGCGCATGGCCACACCTTGCAAGCCCGTGATGCGCATTACCGGCGTATTATCGTAGTTGGCAACGGTTATATCGGCGCTAAAGCTCCAGGCATTCTGATCATCGCCATATTTTGCCAGCGGATGGAACACCAGGAATCCGCGCAACTCACGGCTATAGTTAATCGCTTGCTGCAATTCCACCTGGTCTATCTTCAGAAATTTTACATCCAGGAAACTTCCTTCTTCCAGTATGCTGGTGAGCTGCCCGTATATCGGCTGCAGGAATGCGCTTATCATGGCCGGATGAATTTTATATTTACCCGATGTAAGTGCTACATTTTGATCGGCCTTAATCGAGAACAATACATTCGGGAAAGGGCGATTACCCACTTTATCCAGACCGGTGATCTGCTGAAAATGTTTACCGTAGTTGAAACCGATGGAGCGCAGCAAGGTATAGTAATTTATACCATCGGTATAAGCTGGTGCATGATACTCCATCTGGCTGAATATCTCCGGTGCAGGCGCATGTTCTTTCACCACATGAATTCCGCCAGTTGCCAGTTGTACCCAGCCCGACTCCTGATCTTCTTTCTTAAAGATATATACTTTGCCTTTCTGCTCGTTTTCCAGTACCAGCTTCACTTGCATCGCAACGCGGTCGTTCTCCGATAGTGTTACATACTTTGAAAAATGCAGGTCTTCAATCTGTACCGGTATATCGTTGAATACCTGGCTAACCGCCTCCAATACAATTTCAATATAGCACGACACCGGAAGTTTTACCTGATCCTGAATAAGGTGCTCCCGGAGGTACGGAAATTTACCCAGGCTGACAGACGACTCCCAGAAATATGTATTGTTCATGTTGGCCAGGCTGATCTTGCTTCCCAGCAACGGATATTGTGCTGCTATATCTTTACCGGTCTCCAGTTCCTTCGACAGGTCTTCGAGCTCGTAGCGCTCGCGCTGGAATGGATAGCCCGGAAGATTTACCGATGGTACAGCAGTAGTGTTATAGAATTTTACCCAGTCGATTGAATAGCCTTTGCTATAGAGATCATTCAGATTCTTTAACATAGCCTCCTGTTCCGGATTATCGCGTTGCAGGGAAGCGGCTGTAATAATTTTCTTCTTGTTATGCTCAGCACACTCTGTTACTGCATTTACCAGCACAGGATGTGGATTGGCTTCAATAAATATAGTATGATCATTCTGCAGTAATGTTTCCATTACCGATGCGAACTGCACACAGCCGCGGAGATTATCCACCCAATAATCGGCGCCCATATCAGTGCCGCTCATTACGCGGTTGTATACCGATGATACAAATGGAATTACGGTAGGTCTGGGTGCTACTATTTTCAGTTCTGCACGCAACGGCTCTTTCAGCGGGTCCATCTGCGGACTATGAGACGCTACGTCTACTTTTACCAGGCGGCAGAACAATCCTTTACTTTCCAGTTGCGCAAGTACTTCATCAATAGAAGCCTTATCGCCGGCAAGTACAGTGGATTTATGACTATTGTTTACTGCTACAGAAAGTTTACCACTATAATTGGCGGCTACTTTCTCGGCGTCTTCACGACTCAGTTCGGTTACAGCCATAGCCCCACCTTTACCGGCTACTGTCTTCATCAGCCGGCTACGCTCGCAGATGATGCGTGCGGCATCTTCCAGCTTTAAAGCACCTGAAATATAGGCAGCTGCAACTTCGCCCATGCTGTGTCCTACTACCGCCTGTGGTTCTATACCCCACGACATCCATAGTTTTGCCAGCGCAATCTGCATGGCGCAAATGGCAGGCTGTATAACGTTAATCTCGTTGAGACGGCTGTTCTCCGGTGTAGCGTTGATCTGATCGATGAGCGACCAATCGGTAAACGGACGGAAGGCTGCATCGCAGGCTTCGATGGCATCGCGAAATACTTTCTCTTTTACGAGCAGCTCGCGGCCCATCCCCAGCCATTGTGCGCCCTGGCCCGGAAATACAAATACGATTTTTGCATTGGCAACCGGCTTGCAGGGTGTTACTTCCTGATCATCTTCTATAAAACGCTTCAATGCTTCCAGTACTTCTTCACGCGAAGTTCCGGAGAACAAATGGCGGTGATCGAACGTCTCTCGTCTCAATGCAGCCGATATACAAATTGACCGGAACGTTACTTCATCGCTCTTTTCGAGCAGGGCAACATAGGCACGGGCATAATCTTTAACCGCCTGCGATGATTTGGCCGATATAGCCAACGTATATATATCTGTAGAACGGTTCGTTGCTATAGTTTCCTGTTTTTCAGCACGGTATTCTTCCAACGCAGCGTGGGCATTCGTACCCCCCCAACCAAAAGAATTAACACCTGCCTTGAAAGTTTCATTACCGTTTACCGGCCAGGCTGTAAGCTCTTTCTGTACTTCAAGCTTTAAAGATTCGAATGGTATATTGGGATTCGGAGTATTGAAGTTGAGGTTGCCCGGCAATGTTTTATGCTGCATGGCCAGCACTACTTTAATAAGACCGGCTATACCGGCGGTTGCTTCAGTGTGACCGATGTTGGTCTTTACTGAACCGATGCGGAGTTTGTTTCCGGTTCTGTTTCGTCCAAAGTACTCTCCGATAGCACGCGCCTCATTCGGGTCACCAAGTTTTGTGCCGGTGCCGTGTGCCTCAATATAGTGCACATCCTGCGGCTGTATACCGGCTTCCGTATAAACTTTATCAAGCAGCGATATCTGGCCTTCCGTGCTGGTGGCAGGAAGTGTATCGTTAAAGCCGTTGTTGTTCACGGCTGTTCCGCGAATTACTGCAAGTATATTGTTGCCATCACGTTCAGCATCCGAAAGTCTTTTCAGCAGCAATACGCCACCACCTTCGCCGCGCACAAATCCATCGGCATCATTATCGAACGTGCTGCATCTTCCCTTTACCGAAAGACCACCGAACTGTGTTAACTCTATATATTTATCCGGATCGAGAATGTGGTTAATACCACCTACAACGGCCATTTCTGATTCATTGCTCAATACACTCTGGCAAGCAAGGTGCAATGCTACCAGCGAAGCAGAGCATCCGGTATCGATCACCAGGCTTGGGCCGGTAAATCCGAGGGCGAAAGAAACACGGTTGGCTACCACGTTAGACGACATGCCCACTGCAGAGTGTAGTGTTGGCCTGGCATTCTTGGCCTTACGGTAATGTTCGAAGTCGGTCCAGATATTGCCGACATATACTCCTATATTTTTACCTTTTACATCGCGGAAAGGAATAGTAGAATTTTCGATAGCTTCCCAAGCGAGCTCCAACATTAATTTTTGGGAAGGACTCATCTCACTCGCTTCCGCGGGTGATATATTAAAGAAGAGTGGATCGAAATCATGAATGTCTGATAACAGTGAAGCATGACGTTGCTGTACTTTTCGATCGGCCTGTGGATCCGGATCATAATATTTAGCAGCATCCCAACGTTCTTTTGAGATTTCTGCAATAGTATCCTTTCCGTTTTTCAGTATATCCCAGAATTCATCAAGTGAATTTGCATTCGGGAACCGGCATGACATTCCAACAATAGCAATAGCTTCTTTGCCAAGAAATGTGTTTAACGATTTCATACAAACAGTTTTAGTGGGTGTTTAGACAAAACTACTTACCTCTACGATGAAAGACTGTTCAATAAACCCGCAAAGCTTACTTTGTGTAATATTTTACGGGAAATCGTTTTCAAAGTGAACGAATCCGAAAAATTTTCGCAGTAATATCAATGATGATTAAACATTTATATGTTTTGACATGCCTTGTAAGAAAAGTAAAAATACCAACAGACGGGAGAGTAAATTTTGTTTTCAAGTACAATCTTACATTCAGAAAAAAAAACACCTGGTTACTTACCGATATACTATTTACAACGGTGCAGACGTTCTCTTGCCAGATGCATAGGCGGATGGAAGTACTTTATACTCTTCCTTAAAGTATTTGGTGAAGTATTTTGGATTGTTAAATCCTACGCGATAAGCTACCTCCGAAACGGTAAGTTGACTCTTTTCGAGTAATTGTGCAGCCTGTTGCAGTCGAATGACGCGAATAAATTCGATGGGTGATTTACCTGTGAGGGCCAACAGCTTTTTATAGAGGTGAACGCGACTCATGCCGAGCTCGTGGCTCAATCCTTCCACCGAAAAACCGGTATCGGATATATTCTGCTCCACACATTTAATGGCACGCTGAATCAGTTTTTCATCGAGTGAAACAATATTTACCGAACTGGCTTTTACCTCAATCTGTTTGTGAAAATCCTTCTGGAAAAGCTCGCGCTGGTGTATCAGGTTGCGAATGCGCGATTGCAGTATCTCAAAATTGAATGGCTTGGTAATATAGTCGTCTGCGCCCGTCTCGAAGCCTTCCATCTTTTGTTCTTCGGCAGTGCGGGCAGTGAGCAGTATTACCGGTATATGCGATGTGCGTGTGTCTTGTTTTACTTTGCGGCAAAATTCAATGCCATTCATCTCCGGCATCATAATATCGCTTACAATCAGGTCGGGTAATGTTGCCAATGCTTGTGTCCATGCTTCTTTGCCGTTACGCGCCTCGGCAATGCGATAACCCAATCGCAAGTTGTCTTTTAAATAGAAGCGGAAGTCTTCATTATCTTCTACTAATAAAAGCGTTGGAACATTTATTTGATTGTTATCATCCGGTATTAGCATAACTGCTTCTATGTCAGGTATGGTATTACCTTCATGTAGTACCTCTCTAAGTGGTATTTGTATGCTAAAGCAACTTCCTTTCCCCTCCTCACTTTGCACCATCAGCGATCCTCCGTGTACACGTACAAATTCCTTCGTAATAGAAAGTCCTATACCACTCCCCTGGTTCACCATGCTTCGCGGCAAATCGTTCTGGAAGAAACGTTCGAATATTTTTTCCTGCTTATCCGCTGGTATGCCTATACCGGTGTCCTTTACTTTTATCTCCAGCCATTTACTATGCTCGTGGTAAAGCTCCCGTAGTACTACCTCCACACTGCCATGCTCGGGTGTAAATTTGAATGCGTTGGACAGCAGGTTGAGTAGTATTTTTTCAAGTTTATCCTGATCGAAGATAGTTTCGAGCGATTCCACCGATGTTTTGAAATCGAGGCGTATATCTTTCTTCTCGGAAAGATCAGAGAATGAAAAAGTTGTCTCCCTTATGAAACGGATAATATCTCCCTCGAAAGGTATAAATTTTATTTCCTGCACTTCGAGCTTTCTGAAATCGAGCAACTGGTTTACCAGATTCAGCAATCGCTTTGCATTGCGATGTATCAGTTGAAATTGCGTGCGCTCATCTTCGCGGGCGGCCTTCATCAATTTTTCGACGGGTGTTAAAATCAATGTAAGCGGTGTGCGGAATTCATGGCTTACATTGGTGAAGAACTTGAGCTTCATCATGTCCAGCTCGTGCATGCGCAGCGATTCCTGCCGTTCCTGCTCTATAGCATATTTGAGACGCTCACGTTGCTGAATAAGCCTGCGCGTAAGCAGTAAAGCCGCCATGACAATAAGTATATATAAGAGAAAAGCCGTCCTTGTCTTCCAGAACGGAGGTAGCACCACAATCTTCAACGCAGCAGCTTCATCATTCCAGACGCCATCGTTGTTGGAAGCTTTTACCCGCAAGGTATATTCCCCCGGATCGAGGTTGGTAAAGGTGAGGCGTCTTGAACGGCCATCTGTAAAGAGCCAGTCTTTGTTGAATCCTTCCAGTATATATTTATAGCGGCACTTGGCCGGCAGGTAAAAACCTACAGCGCTAAACTCAATGGAAAATACATTGTCGCTGTGCTTTAGAGTAATTTCTTTTATCTGTGTAATGGACGTGTACAAAATCTGGTTACCGTTAATCTCTTCACCAATCTTTACTTCGCGATTAAACACCTGCAAGCCGGTAAACTTCACTTCAGGTTTCGCTTCATTTATGTGTATATCTTCCGGTCTGAACAGGTTGAAGCCATTCGCGCCACCAAATACAAGCTCACCTTTTTTTGTTTTGAAAGCTGCACCATCGTTAAACTGCATGCCTTGCAAACCATCGGCTTCATCATAATTTTTAAATTTCAGCGAAGCTATATTGCCTGCATCATCACGAATAATCTGCAAATAAGATAATCCATTGGGAGTGCCGAGCCACAGGTTGTCAGCATTGTCTTTCAGTATGGTAGTTACAGTGTTGTGCGCCATGCCATCTTCCTCGCGCAGCACGCGAAAGGATTTACTCTTTTTATTAAAAAGATTGAGTCCCTCCTTGGTGCCGATCCAGATCGTTCCTTTTCCATCATCCAGCAACGACATTACACTGTTGTGGCTGAGGCTGTTTTTATTATTGACATCATTGAGAAAGTGTGTGAACCCGCCCGTGTTACGATCATAGAAATCCATTCCATACCCGGTACCGATCCATACATTATGTTCGGTGTCTTCTATAATGGATGGTATATAAGTAGAATGCACCGAGTGCACACCTCCGGGAGGAAAATGCCGAAACGTTTCTGTATCGCGGTCAAAGATATCAACACCTTTTGTAAGGGTGCCTATCCATAACTGGTGCTGTGAGTCTTCCATTATCTCCCATATACTGTCATCGCTTAAGCTCCCGGGGTTATCAGAATGTTTATAGCGGATAAATTTATGACCATCAAAACAATTCAGGCCACCATAGTAGGTGCCGATCCATAATTTACCGTAGCTGTCAAAGCACAAGCTCACAATAACATTGGTGCTTAAACTGGAAGGATCGTTCGGGTTGTGCAGGTAGCGTATAAAGCGATCGTTCCTGCGGTCGTAGCAGATTAACCCTCCACCGTTGGTGCCAATCCATAAATTACCGTGATTGTCTTCAGCAAAACTGTTGATGTCGTTGAATGGAAGGCTGGCGTCATTACCATTCTCGTGGCGGTATAATTCAAAGCGGATTACATCATCGTGATAGTAGTTTGCACCACGCTTATAGGTTCCGATCCAGATAAAGCCATCGCGATCTTTATAGATGGTTTGTATACTGTTCTGGCTAAGACTCTTCTCATCTTCCTGGTTGTGCAATATATAGCGTACTGAAAAATCCTTTTTGTCGATCAGGTTTACACCACCGTGATCGGTCGCTACCCAGATGAGGCCTTTGTTATCTTCCACTACCCCCCGCACTATATCCGTGTTGAGCTTTACATCGCCACTGTTTTTCCGGAAGCTGGTGATCGTTTTTGTCCTGGCATTGAACAGAAATACGCCCCTGGTATTGTTATCGGTAAGGTATATCCATACATCATTGGCGGAATCTACCATGAGATAATAACTGAACAACTCGCCCGGAAGACGATTTTTCAAACTATGGTTGCGGTAAATTACCTGGTTGGTTTTTATATCCAGCTTCTCCAGCACACCATCGCGATGCATTACCCACAGGTTGCCGGCATGATCATCGGCTACAGAAGATACAGGCGAAGCACTGATGCGGGTAGTATCGGTTTCACTTTGTGGTATATGCACAGCTTTGCCTGCGGCACGGGTATATTTGTATAATCCTTCCGATGCATGAATGAACCAGTAGTTCTGCTTATTATCTTTTACGATATCGGTAATGATACCTTCCTTGATGCCATACTTACGCAGCATGGCATCACGACTGCTAATGAAGCTCTCGGTGGCAGGATTGTATATATCTATCCCTACATAGGTTGTTACCCATATATTTCCATCAGGATCTTCAAAAAGTTTGAACATATCGTTGTCGGCAAGCGTGGTGGTATCTGCCGGATTGTTGCGGAACACTTTTACAACGCTGCCATCATAGCGGTTGAGTCCGGAGATACTGCCGATCCACACAAAGCCCTGCGAATCTTTGAGGAAACATTTCACCTGGCTGTTGGACAATCCCTGGCTGATATCGAGATGTGAAAAACGGTATTGCCCTGTTTGCGCAAACAAGCCTTGTGCCTGTGCAACTACTATTAAAAGACAAAAAATAAAAAACCTTTTCAACATACGTGCTTCGCAGATGCTTGTGAAATATAAATAATTAAATCGCACGATCACATCTTGCGAAAGATGTTAAAGAGGCTTGCAAAATATCAGTTTCTACAGATCGGTGATGGGGCTATATTTTGGCACGAGCGTTTTCATCACACGCCACGCCACGAGGTATGCTGCCGAGCAGATGGTAAACATGATGGTGTATCCTGTTTCAATATGTCCTAAAGCTTTATAGTGATCAAACAAAGCGCCTCCGAGTTTCGTGAGGAGCACAGCACCAAGTCCACCAGCCATACCGCCGATACCAACAACTGAGCCCACGGCTTTCTTCGGAAACATATCAGACACCGTAGTGAATATATTTGCGCTCCACGCCTGGTGCGCTGATGCACCTATACCAATAAACAATACCGGCAGCCAATAGCTTATCGAACCCAGCGGCTGCGCTGCCAGAATGAACAATGGGAACAACGCGATTACCAGCATGGCGCGCATACGCCCATCGTATACTGTATATCCTTTTTTAATAAAGTGCATGGGGAACCATCCTCCACCTACACTACCCACCATGGCGAGCGTATATAGCAGTGCCAGCGGCAGCGTTACAGCTTTATCAATAATACCATATTGTGCTTTGAGATAGGCCGGCAGCCAGAAGAGAAAAAACCACCATACACCGTCTGTCATAAATTTACCGAAAGCAAAAGCCCAGGTCTGTTTATACCCAAGCAAACGAACCCACGATACTTTTTCTGTTGCCTCCGGTTGGGTGTGGCGCTCTTCATCGCTGTGGATGTAGGACAACTCTTGTGCTGAAAGACGTTTCTGCTTTTCGGGTTTCTCATAAAACACCAGCCAGAAGAACATCCACAGAAATCCTATGCAACCGATAATGATGAAAGCAGCTTCCCATCCCCAGTGAAGGTATATCCAGGGCACTGTGATGGGCGCGAGTATAGCTCCTATATTTGCGCCCGAGTTAAATATACCGGTAGCCAGTGAGCGTTCGCGCTTCGGAAAATACTCCGCAATAGCTTTGATGGCAGCGGGAAAATTACCGGCTTCGCCAAATGCCAGCACAGCACGCGAGAACATAAATCCGGCCACTGAAACCGAAACAGCTCCTATACCCACCAATGCGAATACCGATGCAATACCCTCTCCCACAGGAAGCGCCAGTGCGTGTACAATAGCACCTACCGACCAGATGATGATAGCCCATCCATATCCCCAACGCGTATCCAGCTTGTCGATGATGCGGCCGGCCAACAGCATGGATATAGCATACGTAAACTGAAACACAGCCGTAATGTTTGCATAGTCACTGTTGGTCCACCCGAAGAGCTCTTCCAGTCGCGGCTGCAGTAAACTCAGCACCTGCCGGTCGAGGTAGTTGATGGTAGTTGCAAAGAATACCAGTGCACAGATCGTCCACCGGTATTTACCCACGGCCCGATTTACGTTCTGAAATTTTTCCACAGTCTCTTTAGGTTGGGTTGTCATGCTGGTTGCGGTTAGAAAAATTATACTTTAACGGTTCGCAACCTTTGCACAAGGGCCAGCACCTCACGTATATTGTTTTCGAGTAGTAGCCAATCTTTTGCAGCGAGTATATCTTTCGTGAACAACTGTGAGCCCATACCCACACACATGGAGCCTGCATTAAACCATGCCGACAGATTTTTCTCGTTAGGCTCAACGCCGCCGGTGATCATCAATTGAAGATCAGGCACCACCGGCATAATAGCCGATACAAAGCCAGGCCCGAGCACCGACCCCGGAAATACTTTAATAACCTGCGCACCATGCTCTTTCGCGGTAACGATTTCCGTAAGTGTTGCACAGCCCGGCATCCAAAGTTTATTATGCGCTTTGCATACCTCGGCCATCTCTGGTTTAAGTATAGGAGATATAATAAAGTCGGCACCTGCCTCTATAAATTTCTTAGTAGTAGCACCATCCATTACGGTTCCTATACCAATCATCAGCTCCGGGTACTGTGCACGGTTCTTTATCAGGTGTGTAAATACGTCAAATGAATTTTTCTTGCGATTGGTAAATTCAAATACACGAACGCCGCCGCGATAGGCGGCTTCAATTACCAGTTGCGCTTCCCCGGCATTATCGTGCGTAAACAACGGCACAACGCCCGTCTGCTTCATGGTATCTACAATCTGCTCATTACTGAATTTCATATACAATGTCTTTAAACCTTAAACCCTAAAACGTTGAACGTTGAACGTTGAACTTTAAACCTTTACCCTCTACCTCAACAACTTCCCAACATTCTCTCCTTTCACCAGTTGCTCTACCTCTTCCGTTGTTGCCAGGTTTACATCGCCTTCTATGGAATGTTTCAATACGCTTGCCGCGATAGCAAACTCCAGGGCTTCAGCATCGGTCATACCGGCCAGTATACCATAGATGAGTCCGGCCATATAGGCATCGCCACCGCCTACGCGGTCTACAATGTGTGTAAGATCGTACGGGCGTGATTGCAACAGCTCTGTGCCATTCCACAATAAGCCTGTAAGGCGGTTGTGCGATGAGCTTACCGAATCGCGCAGCGTGGTAGAAATTTTAGTTGTTGCCGGATAGTCTTTTTTGAATGAAGCACACGCTGCTTCAAATGTATCGCCCGATATACCTACGCAGTTTTCCATATCGGTTATGCCGGCTATAATTACCTGCGTGGAGGCAATAAGCTCCGGCATAACATCGCGCGCGGTCTTTCCATATTGCCATAGATTGCGGCGGTAATTTATATCTCCGGAGATGGTAATGTTCAATTTGCGCGCAACCTGTATTGCTTCCCGGCAAACATCCGCTGCACCTTGCGATATAGCGGGCGTTATACCCGTCCAGTGGAACCAGGAAGCATCTTTCAGTACTTCTTCCCAATTGATCATGCCCGGACGAATGTGTGCAAAGGCAGAATCAAAACGATCGTATACAATGCGCGATGCACGCTGCATGGAACCATTCTCCAGGAAATATATACCCAGGCGCTCCGGGCCATAAACTATATATTGTGTATCCACACCATATCGCTGCAGTGTTTGCGTAGCCGTTTTGCCAAGATCATTCTCGGGGAAACGCGTTACGTGTGCAGCCTGTATACCAAAATGACTGAGTGACGCTGCTACATTTGCTTCCGAGCCGGCGTAAAGGGCCTTGAAACTTTCAGCCTGTGTAAAGCGAGCAAAGCCAGGCGTTGACAGCCGTAACATAATCTCTCCGAAGGTGACTACTTTTTTATTCATTCTTTTATTACGTTTAGTAGAGAGTCAGGAAGTCCGAAAATTCAGGAAGTCCGGAAGTAATAGCTGCTTCACAGCAAAGCACTCTACAATTAATCTATACTATATATCAATGTCAATTATTGCGATAACCACCACTACAGCTCTGGCTCTCCTACTTTTGGTCTTCCGGTCTTTCCGACTTCCGGACTTACTCTACACTCCGGCAAACGCGCTAAACCCACCATCTACCGGTACCACTATACCTGACACAAATCGTGAAGCATTGGAGCATAGCCACAATAATGTTCCATTCAGTTCATCGGCTTCTCCGAAGCGTGCAAACGGTGTGTTGCGAATGATCGACTCGCCACGGGCTGTGAGGCTTCCGTCTGCGTTGGTGAGTAAAGTTCTGTTTTGTTCCGTCAGGAAGAATCCCGGGGCGATAGCATTTACTCTTATTTCTGCACCAAACTTCCGGGCCATTTCTACTGCCAGCCACTGGGTAAAATTACTGATCGCGGCTTTCGCTGCCGAGTAACCCACCACGCGTGTAAGCGGACGGAACGATGTCATGGAAGATATATTTATAATTACACCTCGTTTCTTCTCTACCATTACTTCGCCAAATATCTGCGAAGGTAATATGGTGCCGGTAAGATTCAGGTCTACTACCTTCTGAAAATCATCGATGCGAAGATCGAGAAAACTTTTATCGGGCATAATGGTTGCGCCCGGCATATTGCCCCCGGCACCATTTATAAGTATATCTATGCCACCAAACTGATCAAGTATAATTTTTCGTGCACCTCTCAGGGTTTGTTCCTGCAATACATCGGCGGTTACTCCTAGCGCTATACCGCCGGCATTTTTTATTTCGGTTGCCAACGCATCGGCTGCATCTTTTCTGCGTCCAAGTATCGCTACCTTTGCGCCCGCCCGTGCCAGTGCTTTACTCATGGCGCTTCCTAAAATTCCCGTGCCTCCGGTTACAATAGCTACTTTATTATTCAAGTTGAAAAGTTCTTCTATATACATGGATAGTGATCGTTACAGGTTAATGGCTTGCTTTTTCTCGTTGCTCTCATAGCAGGCTTCTATCAGGCGAATAACATCGCGTGATTCTTCCGGCTTTACGGCAAGCGGTTTATTTTCGCGGATGGCTTCGAATACATTCTGATAAAATGCCAGATAATTACCCGGCAATGTCTCGATCGCTCCCTCGATATGAACACCCTGCAAGGTTGTATTCAACTTACCCCAATGCAGTTTATCTTCCGCACCCCAACCGGGAGCACCGGGTATTTTGCCTTCTTTCAATGCCTGTTCCTGCGGATCGATGCCATACTTCATGAACGATCCTTCCGTGCCATGTATACTATATCGCGGGCCTTGCTCACGCACGAGATAGCTTGATTTCACAATCGCGTGAAAGCCTTCGTACTGCAAGCGTATATCATAATAGTCATCTATCTTTCCGTTCGGTCGCTGCACACCGATGCGTGCATCGGCCTGCCTGGGCATACCCGCTATACACACTACCTGATCGAGCATGTGTGAACCGAGGTTGTAGAGTATACCGGTTCCTTTGCCACGCTCTTCTTTCCACGTGTTTGCTTCAACATAATTGCGGAAGCGATCGTAGTGTACTTCCAGTTCAACGACTTTACCCAGGAGCTTTGCATCCCATACTTTCTTTACCGTCATGAAGTCGCCATCCCAACGCCTGCTTTGAAAAACAGTGAGTACTTTCTTTTTGCTTTTGGCGAGCGCGATCAGTTGATCGGCTTCTGCTGCTGTTACCGTAAAAGGTTTTTCAACAACAACATGCTTGCCTGCTTCGAGGGCACGCGTTACAAAATCGGCATGTGTATCGTTGGGGGTGTTAACTACTACCAGCTCGATGGCCGGATCAGCGAAAACTTTCTCCACAGCATCGGCAATAATCACATGCGGATATCGCGTGGATGCGTGTTTACTTTTTCGCTGTACAATAGTGTGGAGTAAAAATCCGGGATGAGCAGCGGCAATCAGCGGAGCGTGAAATACTTCTCCCGACATTCCATACGAAAGCAGCGCCGTGGCAATGGGTTCCGTCATGCTATAGAGTGATCGCTTTATTTTTTAGGATAGACGTCTTTACGTGCCTGATGCCCTGAAGTGCTTTGGTAATATTGTGCTCTAATTTTACCCAATCTTTTACAGCAACATCTTGTTTTGCAAATAAAGACTCTCCCAACCTAACACATAATGCGCCCGCGTCAAACCAGCGCTTCAGATTATTTTCAGCGCGCGTAACCCCGCCTGACGGAATGAAAAAAAGATCGGGATACGCGATAGTAACTTCCCTGAGAAAATCGGGGCCAAGAATATTTCCAGGTACAACCGAAACCACAACAGCACCCAGCTCGCGGGCACGCGCTACATCATCGCACGAGGTGCATCCGGGCATCCACACTACCTGGTGATCATGACATACCTTGGCGGTGTCTTTATGTAAAAAGGGTGATGCTATAAATTGAGCACCTGCCTGAATAAAGCGACTGGCCTGCGAAGCATCGGGCACGGTTCCTACGCCAAGCAGCATGTTCATGTTGCGTGCGTGTTCGGCCAGCCACGCAAACAAACGCAATCCGCGTGCATCACGCGGATGAGCAATTTCAAACACACGGCAACCACAACGGTCCAGAATTTTCAAAATCTGCAACAGTATATCTGCATCCTGATGATTAAAAAATGGAATGACACCATTTTCTTTCAACAGCATGAGAAGTTCATCTGATGTTGTCAGGGTTTGGTGCATCTTAATTATTAATTTCGTCTCGGGATTTTATAATTATCAAAAGTATATACATTGCGCAATCGATTGCTCAAGATACGTGATTTATCCATATGTCAAACAGATTTCTGAAAATTCATCCGTCTGATAATGTTTATGTAGCATTAACAGACCTCAAAGCTGGAGAAAAGCTCACCTTGAATGGCGGTACATCGCTCACCCTGGCAGATGACGTTCCGGCCAAACACAAGTTCCTTGAAAAAGCACTTCAACCCGAAGAAGAAGTGATCATGTATGGAACGGTAGTAGGCAAAGCGCTCTCTCCCATAAAAGAAGGTGGTGTGATTGGCACACACAATATCAAACACAAAGCTGCACCATATTCAGGCCGCACCAAAAGCTATCAATGGACTCCTCCCGATGTTTCGAAGTTCAGAAACAAGACGTTCATGGGCTATCATCGTGCAGACGGACAAGTAGGAACGGCTAACTACTGGCTCGTTATACCGCTGGTATTTTGCGAGAACCGAAATGTAGAAGTGATCAGCAAAGCCTTTATCGAAGAGCTTGGCTTCAGCAAGCCCGATGCCTATAAAGATTATGTGCATGAGCTGGTGAACCTCTATAAGAATGGTAAAGCCGAGCAGATATCGTCTGTTACCTTTCAACCTGCAGCGACCAATGGACACTCGCGTGTTTTCAAAAATATAGATGGAATAAAATTCCTGACGCACCAGGGCGGTTGTGGCGGCACACGCCAGGACTCGCAGACGCTGTGTGCGTTGCTCGCAGGCTATATTCACAATCCTAACGTGGCCGGTGCAACCGTGCTAAGCCTGGGTTGCCAGAATGCAGAAGTAAAAACACTTCGTGAAAAATTACAGGCACTTGATCCGAAAGGCAGCAAGCCGGTGATCATCCTCGATCAACAACAATCGGGCACAGAAACGGAGCTACTCACGCAAGCGATACAGAAGACCTTCTTCGCCCTGATAGAGGCTGACAAGATTGAACGCAAGCCGGCTCCACTCAGCAAACTTGTTGTAGGATTGAAATGTGGTGGCTCAGACGGTTTCTCGGGTATATCGGCCAACCCGGCCATCGGTCATACATCCGATTTGCTGGTTACACTGGGCGGAAGCACTATACTTTCAGAGTTTCCTGAACTCTGCGGTGTGGAGCAGGAACTGATCAACCGCTGCGAAGATGATCAGGCTGGCGAGCTCTTTATAAAACTGATGCGCACATACTCCAATGCTGCTGAATCGGTAGGCTCAGGTTTCGACATGAACCCCTCGCCCGGGAATATTAAAGATGGTTTGATTACGGATGCTATCAAATCAGCGGGTGCTGCCAAGAAAGGCGGCATGGCACCGGTGGCAGATGTATTACAATATGCCGAATACATCAAGAAGCCGGGGCTTAACTTGTTGTGTACACCGGGTAATGATGTGGAAAGCACCACGGGTACTACCGGATCCGGCGCACAGATCATTCTCTTTACAACCGGCCTCGGTACACCTACCGGAAACCCGGTGTCGCAGGTGGTGAAGATATCGACTAACTCCAAGCTCGCAGAACGCATGCCCGACATCATCGATTATGACACAGGTGGCATTATCTCCGGCAAAAAGACAATTGAGCAGGAAGGTGAAGATATCCTTGATTTCATCATCGAAATAGCCAGTGGCCGCAAAACCGCCAAGGCTGTAGAGCTGAACCAAGACGATTTTATACCGTGGAAACGGGGAGTTTCTTTGTAAGCGAAGTTCATTTCAAACGTTTTAGGTAAGGGGATTAAAATTAATCCCCTTCTTATTTGTACTTATTCTAAATAGACTTTTACCTTTGAGTTGTTTAAAATAAGTCTAAATAACATGACAGCTCCTTTACAGAAAAAGCTCCTTACTTGCTTTCTTGTTCTTTTCAGCCTTGCAGCTTTTGCACAAACCGGTACTATAAAGGGTGTGGTGCGTACCAGTGACGGGCAACCCGCTCCTTTTGTGAACGTGGCCCTTAAAGAAATTAACAAAGGCACTACTACTTCGGAAGATGGATCTTTTACCATTAAAAATGTAAAGGCAGGGAATTATACCGTCATTACAACCTTTGTCGGTTTTCAGCCACAGGAGAAACAAGTTGAAGTAACAGCAGGCGGAATAACGCTGAGCGATTTCACCTTGTCTGAAAACTCTGAGCAACTGGAAGAAATTGTAATAAGCGACTCACGTACGCTGAATGAAAAAGTGATAGACATTGGAAAGTCAGGCATCAAACCGATGGACCTTCCGCAGAGCATTATCGTGATCGATAAAACTGTATTGGAGAATCAACAGGTGGGTCGCCTGAGCGACGTACTGGCCAACACCAGCGGTATATACCTGATGGGAACAACCGGTGGTGTGCAAGAGGAGATTGCAGGACGTGGCTTTGCTTATGGCAGCAGCAACACCTTCAAGAATGGTGTTCGCTATAACAACGCAGTGATGCCAGAAGTAACAGGGCTGGAGCGCGTAGAAATACTCAAAGGAAGTGCAGCCATTCTTTATGGTAACGTAACGGCCGGTGGTGTATTGAATCTTGTGACCAAGAAACCAAAATTTCAGAATGGCGGAGAACTGTCGTTTCGTACCGGCAGCTACGATTTTTACAAGCCATCGTTCGATGTATACGGTGCGCTGAACAACAGCAACAAAGTAGCGTATCGCCTGAACAGCAGCTATGAAAATTCAAGAAGTTTCCGCGATAACGTAAAGGCTGAGCGCATTTACTTCAACCCCTCATTCCTGATCAAGGCCGGTAAAAAAACAGAAATACTGGTAGAAGGTGATTACCTGAACGACAAGCGCACACTTGATTACGGTACGGGTTCTGTAAACTATGTAGTAGCCGATATACCACGCAGCCGTTTTCTTGGCGCGAACTGGTCGTACTATAACACCGTACAGAAAAGCGCTACCATTACGGTGAGCCACACTTTGAACGACAACTGGGCATTGAACGGCATCGTATCGTACCAAGGCTATAACAACGATCTGTTTGGAACCACACGCCCGAATGCATCTGGTAACATGGTGGCCACCGATGGAACCTGGGTAAGAGGTTTGCAACGCAGCGGCACTGATCAGGATTACTACATCGGCCAGATAAACCTTACCGGTAAACTTACTACAGGATCAATAAAGCACCAGGTATTGATTGGCGCTGATCAGGATAAATATGATAACAAAGCGTTGGCCTACGCATACACTAATCCGCTGGCATCAAACAAAAATGTATACGATACAATCAATATATATGATCTCTCGAAGTATAGGCAGCGTACCGATATTCCCACGATGACGCTGACCAGCACTACTAAAAACCCGTTGAACCGCACCGGTGTATATGTTCAGGACCTGGTAAGCATTCTGGATAATCTGAAGTTTCTGGCAGGTGTGCGCTATAGCTATATGGAATCTGAAACGGCTAATGTTAAAAGCTACGATGATGCTTTCAGTCCGCGGCTTGGAGTAGTGTATCAGCCAATGAAAGACATGTCGGTATTCGCGAGCTATGCAAACTCGTTTACCCTGAACACGGGTCTTGATATAAACAACAACCGACTGGCACCGTCATTCATTGATCAATATGAAGTAGGTGTTAAAAACGATTTATTCAAAGGTCTTCTTTCTGCGAACGTAACAGCCTATAAGATTGTGAACAGCAACCTGGCGCAATCTGTATTGGTGCAAGATATACCGGCAGATGCTATCAACAAAAGCAATCCACAGGAACTGGCAGGAGAAGTAACCAGCAAGGGTATTGAACTGGACGTTATGAGCAAACCTGTCAATGGTATATCATTTATTGCCGGTTATAGCTATAATGATACGCGCTATACCAAAAGCTCACAATATATAGACAACAGTCGCCTGCGTTACAATCCGCAGCATACAGCAAATGCCAGTGTATACTATACTTTCTCCAATCCGCTGTTGAAAAATTTCAGCGTTGGTTTTACCAGCTTCTACGTAGGCAATCGCGTAGCCGGAAGGTCAACACGCACCACGGTAGCAAACGACACGTACAAACTGATGACACTGCCAGACTATTTCCTGTTCGACCTTTCTGCAGGGTATACCTGGAACAGCCTTTCATTGCGCGCCAAAGTTTCAAACCTGTTCAACCAGTTGAGCTATAACGTACACGATGATAACAGTGTGAACCCGATTGCACCGCGCATGTTTACTGCAACACTCTCGTATAAATGGTAATTGATTCTTTCCATATTGCACTGAATAAAGCCACCGGACGCACCGGTGGCTTCTGTGCTTTAAGAGAATGCATCACTACACACCTGTATTATCGCAAGCTATATTTGACCGACTCTATATTTTCATGAAAAACTTCTGGAGAAATATTCACCTGTACCTGGCACTTGCTGCGGGCATTGTCATTATGATCTCCTGCTTTACCGGGGCTACGCTGGTCTTCGAAAAAGAATGGCAACAACTTATATACCCGGAGCGCTATACCGTTACACCGGGAGAGAAACGTGTTTCCCTTGATGAAGCCGTGGTAGCATTTCAACGCAGCCATAAAGGCACAGCTGTAACCGGCATTAAAGTATATACCGATCCTGCCCGCTCGCTGGAGCTGAATTACAGTGAAGAAAAGAAACACGATAAAAAGGAAGAAAAGAAACATGAGAATAAACACCGTGAAGGCGGCAAGAAGGAAGAAGGCAGGAAAGGCGAAGCAGGCAAAGGCGCTGGTGGCGGAAGCCAGGCTTTTGTCAATCCGTATACCGGTGAGCTGATCAGCCTTTATACCTATCGCAATACATTTTTCTTTACTATGTTTTCGCTACACCGCTGGCTGCTCGCCGGTGATGCAGGCAAGTTAATCGTGGGAATAAGCACCAGTATATTTCTCTTTATCATCATAACCGGAATTATACTCTGGTGGCCAAAAACAAGAGCAAAACTCAGGCAGCATCTTACGTTGAAGTGGGCAGGCTGGAAACGTATCAACCACGACCTTCATATTGTAATCGGTTTCTATACTTCTATCTTCCTGTTCTCATTTGCCTTTACGGGACTTGCCTGGTCGTTCGAGTGGTTTAACAATGGTATATATTGGATCACGGGCACCGAGAACAAACGGCCTGAACCGCCACTCTCTGTAGCTGCACCCGGCACACCGGCAACGTACGACCAGATATTAGCTGCCGCAAAGCTCCAAGCCCCTGCAGCGGCTTATTATACCATCAACAAACCCAAAGACTCCGCCGCTGTATATACAGTAACCGTTTTATCACTCAACCCCGTTCATGAAAAGGCATCCGATCAATATTTCTTCGATCAATATAGCGCACTTCCGCTGGGTTCAGCTTTGTACAACGACCGCAACCTCGGACAACGTGTACGTGGTATATTTTATCCTATACACGTTGGTTCCATCGGAGGGTTACCCGGCAGAATCATCGCATTCGTCTCCTGCATAGCAGGTGTAACATTTCCTATTACTGGCGTTATTCTCTGGATCAACCGGCTCAACAAGAAAAAGAAGAAAGCGAAGAAGAAAGCTGGTGCCGTGGCGAAAGAAGTGCTTGCTGTATAAATAGCTGCAAGCCTCTGGCTACTGGATGCAGGGCCGTTAATCGTTACAGGTTAATCGTTACACGTTAATTGTTACAGGTATTATTCGGATCCAAGCATCCAATGGAACGCTTTGTAATGGATAACTTATTTTTCTGTGCTTTTCTGTTCCCGATAGCCATCGGGATGTGGGAACAAAATGCATTTATTTCCCACAGAATAACACAGATCATTTAGGGTAACCGTTAATATACTCTTCCTGATAACGATTAACCTGTAACTAATAACGATTTAATCATTAACGGCTAACTTGAATCACCAAATACGGCGTCAGGGTTTATTTTGTTCGATGGTGATGGTGTTCACCAGGTCGTTGATATATACCTCTACATTATCGTAGGCCGTGCTCAGATCGTGGCCATTGGCTTGTGCTTTGGCTGGATCAAGTTTGTGTGCCTTTTTCCAATCGTCTGGTATACCATCCCCAGCGGTGTTGACAGGCGGTGCAGTGGCATTCAGTTGCGGCCAGCCGCCTACATCCCGCTGCGAATCGATGATGCCGTTGACACTCCCTTTCGATCCGGCTGCCGTATAATTTTTATTCTTCACGTTATCGATGATGCGCGCATCCACAGCATCGCGTTTCAGGGAAGCGCCACCGTATACCAGGATGCGCTCATAAGCAACCTGCGCACTCTGTGTAGTTACATTGTTGTTGATGGGAAAGGGGTCTGCCCGTTTCATGGCAGCCTTGTCAGCATCAGTAACCGTACCATCGCTGCCGTGAAACTGGTTGTAAACACCGTACGTCCAGTTGTCATCCGTAGCACGCTGGCTGCCTTCTACATAATTTCCGTGCACATAGAACTTACCCCAGATATTATATACATCTGTACCCTCTACCTTACTCTTGTCGATAGAGATAATGCGCTCCTTCTTTTTTGTAGCCGGTCCGGGGCGATAATAGCAATTGACAATGTTTACGTTCATCGCTTCACCCCCGTAGCAACTGTTGGTAGGACCCCAGTTGTAAATTACATTGTTGCGCATATCCACCAGATCAGTCAATGCAAACGCGTTGCCAGCTTCTCCTAATCTTGGATTGCGGCTATCATGATGTGCCAACAGGTTATGATGGAACGATGCATTCCTGCCGCCCCATATACCTCCATAACCATGAGCGCCTTTAACGTGCACAGAATTACGAAGGCTCTCGGCAATGATGCACCACTGCACCGTTGTATTCTCATTGGCATAAAACGAAACACACTCATCGGTTGACCAGCTCATCGAGCAGTGGTCGATCATGATGTTCTTATGAAATCTTCCACCGAGGGCATCGCCTTCCTGCTTCGCCTCATCGCCCATGCGAAAACGCATATAGCGAATAATAACATTATCGGCTTCAATGATAACGGGATAATCCTTTAAACATATACCATCGCCCGGAGCGGTTTGCCCTGCAATCGTTACATCACCATTGGTAATTTTCAGCGCAGACTTGAGCGTAATAGTACCCGATGTTTTGAACAATATATACCGTGAACCCTGCGTTTGAAGAGCGGCCCGTAAACTTCCTGCTCCCGAATCATTCAGATTGGTTACGAACAGCACTTTGCCTCCACGCCCGCCGGTAGCATAGCGCCCGAATCCTTCTGCACCCGGAAATGCATACGCATCCTCTGCTACCAATACCGGTTTATCAGACATTAGGTTGTCCGTATCAGCACGCATACAATCCGTTGGCAAAATGTAGAGCATTAACAATAAGCTATTCAACACCGTATACATATATAGTTTCACAGATCAGATGTTTAATATTAATAAGAGGTGCAACCTTGCGCGAGGTCACACCTGCCTGAAAATAATAGTCAACCAGGTGAGCCCGTGCTGCGCATCGCTTTGCTGATAAAAAGACGCGCTCTTTATATTTTACTATACCGGTGCAGACATTAGCCGGAATGTTGCTAATTGTGAACATCTCGTGACATCCGATTCTGTCAAAGCGCATGAAAAATTGTTACGGGTAATCAATCGCTTTCTAAAACTATTTTCCTTTATATTGTGCAACCGATTACACATTATGTTGCACACTTCACTACGCGCAGTACATCCTTCTCAATATGGAACCTTTACCACCGTACAGCTTCGCGAACACTTCACGGCCCCTGACGACCTGATGGGTATGGCTATATTTCCGGCATCGGCTACGAGTAATTTCGTCAACGTACAAATTATTTATGTAGATGGCGGTATATTAGCAATCCTACAGAAACCAGCCAACGAAGCCTGATGTTTGAAAGACAGAACCTAACGGGAGGCGATATGAAAAAAGAGAAAGCCACCATACACGATATAGCGCGTAAACTGAATATAACAGCCTCTACAGTATCGCGCGCGTTGAACGATCATCCGCGCATTAGCGCAGAAACAAAGAAAGCGGTTCAGAAAGCAGCACAGAAATTAAATTACCAGCCTAACAATATTGCCGCGGCATTACGCAATGGCAGGAGCAACATCATCGGTATTATTGTACCTACGGCCGATCGTACATTCTTCTCATCGGTAGTGCGTGGTATTGAAGAAATCGCCAACGCTGCGAAGTACAATGTAATGATCTGCCAGACGTACGATAACTATGAGAAGGAAGTCTCTACCGTTGAAGCATTGCTCAACGCTCGTGTAGACGGTATCATTGTATCGCATGGTAAGGAGACGCAAAACTTTGATCATTTTCTGAAAGTAAAAGAGCGCGGCATACCCATCATTCTCTTCGACCGTTTCAACGATGAACTCGAAGTGAGTAATGTTGTCATCGATGATTTTCTCGGAGCCTATAACGCAACAGAACACCTCATTCAGCAAGGATGCAAGCGCATTGCACATTTTACCAATGCGCGCAAGATCAGCATTTTTAAAGAGCGCCTTCATGGATACCGGGAGGCGTTGCTTAATAATGACTTGAAGTTTGATGAGTCGCTGGTGATTGACAGCAACCTGCAGCTTGAAGACGGACGCAGCAGTATGGAACAACTGTTAAAGCTCAGGGAAATACCCGATGGTATATTTTCGTCTAGTGCCTACGGCATACTGGGGGCCATGCAGGTATTGAAAGAAAAGGGATACCGGATTCCTGAAGATGTAGCGTTGGTAGGTTTTAGTAATGAGCCATTCACATCGTTTACAGAGCCTTCCCTTTCTACAGTAGATCAGCACAGCATGCGCATGGGCAATGCCGCTGCCGAGATCTTCCTGGAAGAAGTTGCCGCCAGGGATAAAAAATTTATTCCCCAAAAAATTGTTCTGAAGCCAGAATTGATCATCCGCCAGTCATCGCTTCGTAAAAAGCCAAATTAAATTCGAATCTTACTGTTTTCTTCTTCAGGGAAATATGAACAAAAAACGTCTTTACAGCAAGCCAGGTCCTGGTATGATATGCCGCCTGTATTGTTGTCCCTCGCAACTCAAGGCATATACGCAACCGGGAAGGCCGTTACCGCCAATTAATCACAACATAAGATTTGAGTAGCCCTAAAAGAATTTCAGATGAAAAATTTTATCACGGAAGACTTCCTCCTCACCAATGATTTTGCCAAGACCCTGTATCACAACTATGCCAAGGATCTTCCCATCATCGATTATCACTGTCACCTTTCACCACAAGATATAGCTGCTAACCGACCGTTCGAAAACATTACCAAAGTATGGCTGGAAGGCGATCACTATAAATGGCGTGCCATGCGTACACTGGGTATATCCGAAAAGTATATCACGGGCAATGGATCAGATCAGGAAAAATTTGAGCAGTGGGCGTATGCCGTACCCTATACCTTGCGCAATCCTCTTTACCACTGGACGCACCTGGAATTGAAACGCTACTTTGGCGTGGATAAATTACTAACGCCCGATACGGCAACCGAAATATATAAAGCAGCAAACGAACAATTAGCGAATTCGTCATACCACACACGCGGCTTGCTTACCAGCATGAAGGTAGAAGTGGTATGCACAACCGATGATCCTGCAGATTCGCTTGCGTATCATCAAAAAATAAAGAACGATAAATTTAAAACGACTATACTTCCGACTTTCCGTCCGGATAAATCTTTTGCTGTAGAGAACACAACTGCATATATAGCCTATCTTGAAAAATTATCAGTAGCATCCGGAGTAACGATCAACAGTTTTGATTCTCTGTTGGCAGCGCTGAAAAACAGAGTTGATTTCTTTCATGCACAAGGCTGTAAATTATCCGATCACGGTCTGGAGCAACTATACTATCCGGAGAATAAACATGCTTATAACGCAGAGGGCTTGTTCGCCCGCATACTGAAAAAAGAAACGCTCGATAAACATGAAGTACATTTCTTCAAATATAGTGTGTTGATAGAGCTTGGCAGAATGTATCACGCCAAAGGATGGACGCAGCAATATCACCTCGGTGCATTGCGCAATACCAACGAACGCATGCTACGTGAGCTTGGACCTGACACAGGCTTTGACTCGATAGGAGATTTTTCACAAAGTGTAGCGCTCTCTAAATTTCTTAATGAACTTGATAGTACAAATCAACTTGCTAAAACGATACTTTATAATTTAAATCCTGCCGACAATGAGGTGATGGGCACCATGATCGGAAACTTTAACGATGGCTCTACCAAAGGAAAGATACAGTTTGGTTCAGCGTGGTGGTTTCTCGATCAGAAGGATGGTATGGAAAAACAAATCAATACGCTTTCTAATTTGGGATTACTGAGCTGCTTCATTGGTATGCTTACCGATTCGCGAAGCTTCCTCTCCTACCCGCGTCATGAATATTTCCGCCGGATACTCTGCAACCTTATCGGTAAAGATGTGACGGCCGGTGAATTGCCCCACGATGAAAAGTGGCTCGGCAAGATCGTTTCCGATATCTGCTACCATAACGCAAAAGCCTATTTCAATTTTTGAAGATATATACCGTAAAGCATATACCTGCTAAAAAAACACTAAAGCATGATACACAAACTCAATCGCCAGACAGCATCAGTTTCACAGAACAGACCCGTAAAAGTATTGCAATTCGGCAAAGGCAATTTTCTGCGGGGATTCGCAGACTGGGTTATAGATATTCTTAATGAAAAAACTGACTTCAATGGCGCGGTTGAGATTGTACAATCGATCAGTCAGGGAAGGGATTCTGTGCTAAATGACCAGGATGGTCTCTACCATGTTATATTGAATGGTATACAACACGGTCAGGCGTTCACTGAAACAAGATTAATCACCAGTGTAATCGGCACCTTTAGTCCCTCGGAAGATTTCAAACGGTTCCTGGAAACCGCGGAAAATCCACATTTGCAGTTTATTATTTCCAACACCACTGAGGCTGGTATTGCTTTCGACTCCAATGATACTACTATAGAATCTCTTGCCCACAGCTTCCCCGGAAAAGTTACGCAATTGCTATACCATCGATTCAGGCATTTTAAAGGTGCCACTGATAAGGGACTTATCATTATACCTTGTGAGTTAATTGAAAAGAACGGCGATGTACTAAAACAAACAATACTGCAATATATAGACCTCTGGAATTTACCCGAAGCATTCAAACAATGGCTGCTTACCGCGAATACATTTTGTAATACATTGGTAGATCGTATTGTGCCGGGCTTTCCGAAAGACACTATTCGTTCTGTACAAGAACAGATTGGCTTTGAAGACAATCAGGTAGTGACAGCAGAACCTTTTCACTTGTGGGTGATCGAAGCAACGGATGCGGTGCGGGCAGCCTTCCCTGTAGAGAAAACCAACCTGCAGGTGAAGTTTGTGAAAGACCTCACACCGTATCGCACACGTAAAGTAAGAATCCTGAATGGTGCACACACTGCATTAGTACCTGTAGCATACCTCCGCGGCCTTCGCACAGTGCGCGAATCAGTAGAAGACACCTATGCCGGTGACTTCATTCGCAAAACTATATCTGAAGAAATTATCCCAACACTCGATCTCCCAAAAGAAGAGCTGCAGCAATTTGCCAACGATGTGATCGAGCGTTTTCAAAATCCCTTCATTCGTCATGAGCTGATCAGCATCGCGTTGAACTCCATTTCGAAATATAAAGTGCGCGTGCTTCCGTCAGTATTGGAGTATAACAAACGCACCGGCAAACTTCCGGAGCGCCTTCTCTTCTCGCTTGCAGCGCTTATCTGTTTCTATAAAGGCGAAGTAAACAGAGAAATTATACCGCTCAACGACACTCCCGAGATATTGGCGTTCTTCAAAAGAGCATGGGCAACCAACAACCCGGTGCAGGTTGTAAAAGCAACACTCTGCAACACTGCGCTTTGGGGGCAGGACCTGACAGTCATTCCAGGCCTGGAAGATAAAGTTCTTCACTACGTTCTGAAATACCAGGAAGAATTGAGTAAGGATATGCCAGTGAATATTCTGTAGAATCCTGACATTTCGTGATGCCTTGACTGTAGTTTAGGCTTCTTTCAATAATCTTGTAACGTCTGTAAAAGCTTTAGATATTTCATTGTATTTTAACGCTATAATATGACGATGCCATCCGTTTTTATATCGTACAATCGAGCTTCTGAAGTGGAGCAACGTTAGCCGTGAGAATCTTTACGATTGGCGCTGTGCACGGTTTTACTATGCTGTTGCCCGATCAGTCTCCTTATCCAGAGGTGTTTCAACTGAAACCCGTTGCAGGATTTTTCAGGCAGATTACTTCATACTTTTTTCAACCAGTATTCTCAGCAAAGAAGTTATTCAGGAAATCGAATTAGCATTCAGCAAACTAAATGATAAATCCAAAATACTGGTTGTCTACGATAAGCGCGTTGGCAAAAACGTAAAGGTCTCGATTATTGCACAGAAGTATATATAGATCTAACTGCTGATGTTCAAAGCGTTCTGCTGGAAATTATAGGTAAGGTAAAACAAGTTCAAAAGGGAAAGCAAAGTTCTTCCGATTGGGGCTGGATATTCTAACAGGATTGAGTCTGTTTGCGTTAGCAAATATCATTGAACCAGGTAAGGGTAAACCATCGAAAAAGAGAACCTCTCCCTCTAAAAAGACCGTTGCTAAAAGAAGTGTTGTCAAAAAAGTAAAAGTCAAAAGTAAGTGCAAAGCAGCATGATCTTCTCGAAGTTCTGTAATTCTTTCACCGGGCGGTAACACTTCCTGCCATATCACAAATATAGAGTTGAACAACTTCTTCACCTTCATATTTACCAGTGTTGGTAACCTTACAGGTAACTTTCACTTCGTCTTGGAACAACATCCAGGCTTTGTCTATAGTTCAAGGGAATTACCGTAACCCACAATCATAACGGAAATAATAATGGTTAAAATGCCGAACACAATGGTTGAAAATGTTTTACGGCTCACACCTCTCCATTCCTGTAACAGCAAGCCCCACATACTCGATACAAGGATAATAAAGGCCATGTGCAATATCCATGAGCTGGCACCATTGCCTAGTTTACTCTCGCCCATGCCGTAGAAGAAAAATTGCAGGAACCACGTTGTGCCTGCTATAGCCGCAAAGATATAGTTACCAGCCAGCGGCACTTCTGCATTAGTATAATCGCCAAACGTTTTATTGCGGGCATTCAATACAATGCACCAGGTAAAGTTTGTTGTGAGTCCGCCCCAGAGCAACACTACAAAGATTACATTATTTTGAAATAGCGGATTGCTTCCGTGCGCTACAGCAGCCTCGGCCATTGGCTTGCCGGCTTCAATTCCAAAATTGAAACATGCACTCAACACACCGGAAATAATTGCCACCAACAAGCCTTTTGAAAAATTAAATTCCTGAATGCTGTTCTTCTTCTGTTCATC
Organism: Ohtaekwangia sp.; assembly: GCF_036786105.1. Lineage (NCBI taxonomy): Bacteria > Pseudomonadati > Bacteroidota > Cytophagia > Cytophagales > Fulvivirgaceae > Ohtaekwangia > Ohtaekwangia sp. Next base: position 96,096 of record NZ_DAIQRQ010000007.1, on the reverse strand, counting down.
GGTAAGTTCTTTCTCTTTCATTATACCGGCACGACCGCAGATAATAATTCCGAGTAAACAAACGACTACACCCAGCAATACAACTTGTCCTGCTGTGCTGTTAATCATGGCAGAAAAAGTATGACGCGTATCGTGTGTAAACAGATCGCGGTAAACCGGTGGCACCAGCGAACCGAATGCAGACGTGAGCCCGAGTATAACAGACATTCCCAGCGATAGTCCCAGATAGCGCATGCCCAATCCGAACGTAAGCCCGCCAATACCCCAGAGTAATCCCATAACGAAAGTCCAGAAGATTACTGAAGCATTCGTGTTGTGAATGATGTTCATAAAACCCGGCACGGTGAGGTATGCAGCAAGCAGGGGTATAAATAGCCATGAGAATAATCCACCTACAATCCAGTAACTCTCCCACGCCCAGCCTTTTACTTTCTTATAAGGAATGTAAAAACTGCCGGAAGCAAAACCTCCCATGAAGTGATAAACAATACCTGCTATTACGTGCATACGCTGATTTATATTTTAGCGAATATTCATTTCTGTATGGAGAAACTATCCTGAACAATGCTGGAAATAGCTGCTGGTTTCTGGCTGCTAGCCGCTAGCCTTAGGGGAGTAAGAGTGGAGCATGAAATCTCTTGGTGATTTCTATGTGTCTTCTTTGAAAATTTTCCTTTTGTGCAATTACATTAAAAATATTTCCACATCGGGACAGCTATATTCTCTCGCAAAAAAATCTCCGCAACGAAATGTGGTGACTTGAAAAAACTCATGGAGCACAAATGCCGCTTACAAGAATTTTGTGGAAGAAAAATGATCGTTTGTAGCGGGGCACTCGCTAATCGTGAACCGCTGGCACGGATCATAGAAATATGCTCGGAGGTTTTGATTTAATCCATTAGATTTATCAGTTCAAAATTGCATAAACCTACTACGACTTGTATGAATAGACGTCTGGTATTAAAACAACTGGCGATGGCAACAGCAGGAGCCATGCTCTTGCCTGCATGTGGGGTAGATCAGAAGAAAGTCTCTATTGCACTTAATCACCTGAAGGTCACCGGCGATGAAGAAGATCTGCTCGCGGATATTGCTGACACGATGATTCCGGCCACCAATACACCCGGAGCAAAAACAGTGGGCGCACATTTGTTCACGCTGGTGATGGTGGACGATTGCCTCAGTAAAGAAGAACAGGAAAAATATCTGAGCGGCCTTCGATCGTTCAATGATAAAACCAAAGAGCTCTATGGTAAATCATTTACCAAAGCTTCACCTGAAGAGCGCCTGCAACTGTTAAGCTCGCTGGAGAAGGATGGCGAGAAATTACCGGAAGACCTCAAGACTTTCTACTCGCGTTCGCGCCAGTTCATTGTGCAAGGCTATACGTCTTCACAACATTTTCTCACGGATATCAAACCGTATCAATTAATTCCGGGTCCTGACTTCAAAGGATGCACACCGGTTACTGAACAAAAACCTGCATAAACACTATGGCAAATCTTAATATAGATTCTGTTAAAGAACGCACGTACGATGCGATCGTGATTGGCTCCGGTATAAGCGGTGGCTGGTCGGCCAAAGAACTTACCGAACGCGGGTTGAAGACGCTGGTGCTGGAACGCGGTCGCGATGTAAAGCACAACGTTGATTACCCAACCACCAATATGATGCCGTGGGAATTCAAACACCGCGGACAAATTCCGCAAGAGATACAAGACGCTAACCCGGTAGTAAGTCGTTGCTATGCATTTCGCGAAGATGCCATGCACTTCTTTGTAAAAGACAACGATCATCCTTACGTACAAGAGAAACCATTCGATTGGATTCGCGGATACCAGGTGGGCGGTAAATCGTTGCTGTGGGCAAGACAAACACAACGCTGGAGTGACTTTGATTTTGAAGGCCCCAAGCGCGACAACTTTGCCGTAGACTGGCCAATCCGTTATAAAGATCTTGCTCCGTGGTATAGTCACGTTGAAAAATTTGCAGGTATATCGGGTAACAAAGATGGTATACCTGAATTACCCGATGGCGAGTTTCTTCCTCCGATAGAGCTTACCTGTGTTGAAAAACATTTCAAAGAACAGGTTAGCAAATATTATCAGAACCGCCACGTGATCATTGCGCGTTGTGCGCACATTACAGAACCACAGGAAATTCATAAGCAGCAAGGACGCGCGCAATGCCAGCACAGAACATTATGTCAGCGCGGTTGTCCGTTCGGGGGATACTTCAGCAGTAACTCATCAACATTACCGTGGGCAGCACGCACAGGTAAAATGACGTTGCGTCCAAACTCGGTGGTGCATTCTATCATTTATGATGAAACGAAAGGAAAAGCTACAGGCGTTCAGGTAATCGATGCACTCACGAAAGAATCCGTAGAGTATTATGCACCAATCATCTTTGTAAACGCGGCTGCACTGAACACCAATCTTATTCTTCTTAATTCAAAATCAAATCGTTTTCAGAACGGGCTTGGTAACGATAATGGTTTGCTGGGTAAATATGTAGCCTTCCATAATTATCGTGCACGCATCTCCGGTGAGTACGATGGCTTCCGGGATTCAACTACGAAGGGGCGCAGACCTACAAGCGGATATATACCACGTTTCAGAAATGTATACAAGCAGGAAACTGACTTCCTTCGTGGATATGCAGCAGGCTTTGATGCCGGGCGCTATAATGAAATGGGTCAGGATGGACTCGGCGCTACGCTGAAAGATAAGCTGGCACAAACCAAACTGGGCCCGTGGCGGGTAGGCTCTCACATGATGGGTGAAACTATACCAAAAGAGACAAACTATGTAGCACTTGACTCTGCCTTGAAAGATGAGTGGGGTATGCCACGTCTCAAGATCTCGATCGATTATGACGACAACGATGAAAAGATGATCAAAGATTTCCACGAGCAACTCACGGAAATGTATACCAAAGCAGGCTTCACCAACATTCAGACCTTCGACTCCAAGCAAGCTCCAGGTCTGGATATACACGAGATGGGTGGTGTACGCATGGGGCGCGATCCGAAAACATCCTTGCTCAACGAGTGGAATCAGCTTCACGCCTGCAAAAATGTATTTGTAACTGATGGTGCCTGTATGACTTCCACTTCCACGCAAAATCCTTCACTTACCTACATGGCGCTTTCTGCCCGCGCGGTTGATTATGCAGTAAAGAATGTGAAGGCTTAGCAACCTATAGCACTATAAATAAAAAATCCACCGGAAGTATTCGGTGGATTTTTTTATTCTCATTAGCGATCATCCTTCCAGTATCCGGATCAAATCTTCGTTGATATAGTAGAGTTGCGTGCCTTCTTTTTTGGGCGTTAGTATCCTGGCCTGAATAAGCTCATCCATATATTTAGTGATGGTGGTGCGCGAGCTCTTGCCAACAATATCACTCACGGTTTTTGTGCGTATATAGGGCTGACTAAAAAGCGCTTCATTCATTTCTTTATTATACCATTTAATTTGCTTACGTCCCTGCTCCAGTGTAGCCTCCATTTGTGTGATAATCTCGTGAATCAATCGATTCGTGAGCCGCGCGGTTTGTTCTACGGCATCCAGCATGTACAGCACCCAGTTCTTCCACGAGCCACGCTGCGTTACACCGCTCAGCGTGAAGTAATACTCATCTTTATGCAGAAGAATATATTTGGAAAGATATAGCACAGGCTGCGACAACAGGTCTTTGTTTACCAGATATAGTAAATTAAGAATTCGTCCGGTTCTCCCATTGCCATCCTGGAAAGGATGTATCGCTTCAAATTGATAATGCGCGATACACATCTTCAGCAACGGATCGGTGGGATACAGGCCATCATTGTTCAGGTACTCGATCAGGTTACTCATCAGGCGCTCTACAATACCTTCTCCGCGAGGCGGAGTATAGATGATATCTCCGGTTCTGAATTCACTCTGCCCCTGCCGGATCACGATCTGTGCCTGCGGAGAGCGAAGCCCGGCCGATGTATCCTTGATTTGCTGAAATATCTTGACCACCAGGTTCAGGTTCACATTCCTGTCGCTTTGCATCTGGCTGAATCCTTCCCACAGCGCCTCTCTATATTTCAACACTTCTTTGGTGGAAGGATTTGCGCGTTCTTCCTGGGCTGTATCCGAAATGGCTTTGTATAGCTCGTCTTCCGTAGTAAAGATGTTTTCAATTTCCGTAGAGGTTTTGGCTTCCTGCAGGGCAATGGTGTTGATCAACATCATGGGGTTGGGTAATCGCAGCACGTTGCTGTTTACCATGGCCAGCGCACGTGAAGCCAACACCAGCTTTTTTAAAATTTCCGGATCGTTCTCAATAGCTTCCGGTGGAGGAAGCATGGGAAGATCATTAAAGGGTTTCGTTCTGTCGTATGGAGGCATGGGAAAATGTCCAGTTTTTTACCAAAAACTGGACAGATGACAAATTTAATATCAAAAACTGGACAAGTTTCTATCAAATGTCCAGTTTTTTGCCAAAAACTGGACAGATGCCATTTTCTGTTCATTTTTTTATAATCAATTGATTATCAATAGGAAATACTAAAATTAGTTATCTTCTGGGTTTAGACCCCATATAGAATACCACTCTGCCGCCCTTTGCAATGTCATCATGAGTCAGATATCGCCTGGTTAAAAGCTGATCGTTGAGCACCACTTTCTGAACATATACATTCTTGTCGCTCTGATTTACAGCTACAATCTCGAAGGTTTTACCATTCTCCAGAGAAAGCATGGCCGATTGCACCATCGGGCTACCCAACGAATATTGATCCGACCCAGGCGCTACCGGGTAGAAACCGAGCGAAGTAAAAATATACCACGCGCTCATCTGGCCACAGTCGTCATTACCACCAAGTCCGTCAGGAGCAGGATGATACTGTCTCTTTAAAATCATGCGAACCCGCTCCTGCGTCTTCCAGGGTTGATCAGTCCAGTTATATAAATACGCCACATGGTGTGCCGGTTCATTGCCGTGCACATAGTTACCGATAATGCCATCGCGCGTTATATCTTCTGTATGTGCGAAAAATTCATCCGGTAAATTCATAGTGAAGAGTGAATCAAGATGCTGCACAAAGCGCTTCTTCCCTCCCATCACCACGATCATCTGCTCGGGGTCTTGCGGAACATACAAGCTATAATTCCAGGCATTACCTTCTATAAATCCCTGGCCATGTGTGCTCAATACATCAAACTCTTTTCTGAAAGAACCATCGCTCAGCCTGGGGCGCATATAGCCGATAGAAGCATCGTATACATTCTTCCAGTTCTGCGCACGCTTCATATACTGGGTATATATATCTTCACGATTCAGCTTTTTCGCCATCTGGGCAATCGCCCAATCATCATAGGCATATTCAAGTGTTTTTGATACCGATGAGCCGCTCTTGTCTTCCGGAACAAAACCGGATTTCATATAGTATTCCAGCCCATCATACGAACCGTGACGCGAAGTTGCTATACAGGCCTCCAGTGCGTGCATGGCATCGCCCCTGAATGTTCCTTTCACTACAGCATCAGCCACGACAGAAGCGCTGTGATAGCCGATCATACACCAGTTCTCATTGGCATGATGCGACCACACCGGCAACATCTTATGAACACTCTGATCATAATGAGCCAGCATCGACTGTATCATATCGGAGTTACGCCCGGGCTGAATAATGTTGAAGAGCGGATGCAGTGCACGATACGTATCCCACAGTGAGAATGTGGTATAGTTCGTGAAATTTGTTGCCATGTGATTGTTCTGATCGAGCCCCCGATACTGGCCGTTCGAATCCATATACGTGGTAGGGCCGAGGAATGTGTGATAGAGTGCCGTATAGAAATTCATCATCTCATCGGGGCTGGTAGTCTTGATCCTTACACGTTGCAGTTCTTTTTCCCACAAATCCTGTCCGGCCTGCTTTGCTCTTGCAAAATCCCAATGCGGTATTTCCGCCTGCATATTCTGCAACGCTCCCACTGTACTCACGGGCGACAACGCTACTTTTACTTTGATCTTCTCTCCGGCTGTTGTATTGAAATCAAAGTACATCCGGATTTGTTCTCCTGCGGCTTCCGGAAAATTTTTCGATTGATCAAATTTCCGCCAAAAGCCTTTATATACGTGGGGGTTGGAGAAGTCTTTCATCCCATATTGCTGTATAGGCTTTGAAAATGTCATGGCAAAATATACGGTGCGCGTGCGAGCCCAGCCGTTCGTCTGGCGATACCCTGTGATCAATGTATCATTTTCTACACGAACAAACGTCCATACATTCTTGTCAGTATAATTATAGATGCCATACATCAGGTCGAAGATGATGTGCGCCTGACCGCCTTCGGGAAAAGTATACTGATGAAATCCTACGCGATTGCTGGTGGTCAGCTCAGCTACTATATTTCCTTCATCCAGTTTTACCCGATAGTAGTTGGGCGATGCTGTTTCGTTGCTATGTGAGAACGATGAACGAAAGCCACTCCGGGGATTTTGCTCCGTGCCGGGATTCAGTTGCAATTTGCCAACAGTAGGCATGATCAGAAAATCTCCGAGATCAGAATGCCCGGTACCACTAAAATGTGTATGGCTGAATCCTACAATCGTTGGGTCGTCATATTGATACCCTGCACAATATTTATATACCAGTGGATTGTAATGGTTGTCTATTTCATACGGAATTGTGTCGGTCTCCGGGCTTAGCTGCACCATACCAAACGGCACGGTCGCTCCGGGATAGGTGTGCCCCATTTTGTGTGTACCGATGAGCGGATTTACATATTGAATGAGATTATCCTGCGCATTAGCAAGGGTGCAGGTGATGAGGGTGGCGGTGACGAGGAGTATATATTTCATGGTATAGGTTCTTGTTATTGGCTGCAGCTGCTGGCTACGAGCTGCTAGAGGTGTGAGTGGAGGGAGTTGGGGTGTGCTGAGCCTTTAGATTGGGTTTGAGCTTAAAGCTTTTCATCCTTGGAGAAAGAATACGGCATGTCTTCTTCTTTTGTGCCGCGTTGTTTCTCGGGAGTAGCAGACATTTTGAAGTCGATTGTGGCACCTTGAGAAAGTGTAGTGTGCGAGAGCCAGTTCCTGGTATATATTTCGCCATTCACTTTGGCTTCCGATATATATACATGGCTGTCGCTGTTTTCAGGGGCGTTGATAACGATCTGTTTTCCATTCTCCAGCGTCAACGTAACTTTTCGGAACAGCGGTGTTCCTACAATATACTGATCGGTGGCGGGGCATACAGGATAAAAACCTAATGCCGAGAACACATACCAGGCAGAGGTTTGTCCGTTGTCTTCATCGCCGCAATAACCGTCAGGTGTTGGCCGGTATAATTTCTTCATGGTTTCACGAACCCAATACTGCGCTTTCCACGGCTGACCAGCGTAGTTATAGAGGTATATCATGTGCTGGATCGGCTGGTTGCCATGTGCATACTGCCCCATGTCGGCAATTTGCATTTCGCGTATCTCGTGAATCACTCCCCCGTAGTAACTGTCATCAAATACAGGAGGCAGCGTAAATACAGAATCCAGTTTCGCAACAAACCTGTCTTTACCACCCATCAGGTTTATCAAGCCCTGCACATCGTGAAACACAGACCAGGTATAGTGCCAGCTGTTACCTTCCGTAAATGCATCGCCCCACTTATACGGATTGAACGGCTTCTGGAAACTTCCATCTTTATTCTTGCCGCGCATCAGTCCTGTCTTCGTATCAAACAAGTTTCTGTAGTTCTGGCATCGCCTGGCAAACAAACTGAGCTCTTTCCTGGGGCGGCCCAAAGCTTTAGCCAGTTGATATATAGCGAAGTCGTCATACGCATATTCGAGCGTGCGCGCTGCATTCTCGTTGATGTCTACATCGTAAGGTACATATCCTAGTGTATTATAGTATTGCACACCGGCACGTCCTACTGCCGTAAGCGGACCGGCCTGTTCTGAATTTTTCAATACGGCTTCATATAGTGCATTCACATCATAACCGCGCATGCCTTTGATATATGCATCAGATACGATGGAAGCAGAGTTCGATCCGATCATTATATTTCTATACCCCGGACTCGCCCACTCGGGCAACCATCCACCTTCTTTATAGGCATTCACTAATCCTTCCTGCATATTGGCACTCAATGACGGATACATGAGGTTCAGGAAAGGAAACAGCGAACGGAATGTATCCCAGAACCCTGTGTCGGTAAACATATAGCCCGGCAACACTTTGCCATTGTACGGGCTATAATGCATTACTTTACCTGAAGCATCCAACTCATAGAATTTTCGGGGGAAGAGTAATGCACGGTATAAACATGAATAGAACGTGCGAAGCTGATCGGCTGTGCCGCCCTCTACAGCCACGCGGCTCAGTTCTTTATTCCAGGCGTCTTTACCTTTCTGCTTTACGGTTTCAAAATCATCGCGACCTATTTCTTTCAGATTCAATTCAGCTTGTTCAAAACTGATGAACGATGACGCCACGCGCACATGTACCTGTTCGCCATGAGATGTTTTGAATCCCACAACAGCACCGGCATGCTCTGCAGTGATCTCATATCGGTCATGTATACGATGGTTGCTCCACGTCTTCGACAATGTAAAGGGTTTGTCGAAATACATCACAAAGTAATTCCTGAAATTCTGCGGAACGCCACCGCTGTTACGCGTGGTATAGCCAATGATTTTTTTCTCAGCCGGTATAATTTTTACATACGAGCCATGGTTAAAAGCATCTACTACAATGGTGGCAGAGTCAGTCTTTGAAAATGTGAAGCGAAATATAGCGGCACGTTCCGTAGGAGCAATCTCGGTAGTGATATGGTGGTCAGCCAGATAAACACTATAGTAATAGGGTTTGGCAATTTCAGATTTATGAGAGAACCAGCTTGCCCTCTCCTCTTCACTTAGTTTTATTTTGCCGTTTACCGGCATAATGGAGAATTGACCATAGTCGTTCATCCACGGAGAAGGCTGGTGTGTTTGTTTAAAACCTTTGATCCGGTTGCCGTCATACGTATAGGCCCAGCCACTTCCCATCTTTCCGGTCTGCGGCATCCAGAAGTTCATACCCCAGGGCAACGCTATGGCCGGATAGGTATTGCCATTCGAAAGCTCCGGTGAAGATGCAGTACCAATAATAGGGTCTACATATTCTGTCAGATCAGTAAAAGGTTTTGTTACTTCCTGTGCAAGTACCTGAACAGAAAGTGCGGCAGCGAGTAAGCAGCCGGCGAGTATTCGGCAAATCATGTCCGAAAATATTAAACCGGAATGTAAATCCCATCCATTATAGGATGGGTATATAAAAGAATATGTATAGCTGGCTATATAGCGTGTTGTATGTCTCCGTGTGTTTCCCGTGCGCTGTCAGTTGTCAGATATAGGTTGAACAGCCTTCGCCCTAACCAACAAGGCTCGTACTTCATCCTCTTTTATGGCGGGTACATCTCTATAAAGCGAGCGTAACGACTCGGCACTTGCATCCGAGCGGAGAAATACGGTGTCATCAGCTTCTTCCGCTACTTGTTTCAGTGCTTCCGATTTTACCATAGGCACAGCTACAATCAGTTTGGCCGGCTCCAGCTTACGAATGCCGCGAAGGCATGCCAGTACAGAAACACTTTCTTCCAACACATCATCAACCACAATCACTGTTTTCCCTGCAAAGGAAGGACGTGGCAGATTGGCGTAGTAAAAATTAAATTCACGCTCAATGCCGATGCGCGACAGCATAATCTGGTGATATATATAGTCTTGTGGAATGTTATGAATGTCTTCACGGATCAGCACCTCATGCACACTTACGGAACCAACTACCTGTGCGCTGTTACCCGGATGTTTGATCTTGCGATATGGCAATACATCAAACGAAAGTCCTAACGATTTTGCGATCTCGAAGCCTACAACGACACCACCATGCGCAAGTGCCACAATCATAGCCTGCGACTGTTGATACAGCCTTAGTTTTCCGGCAAGCAGATGGCCGGCATACACCCTGTCGTATAAGATAATGTTTTCCTGTACCACGTTGGATGGATCTTATAGGAAAGTTAGCCCTTTCCCAGAAGCGCAACATTATCCTCTCTCCTTTTTATTTACATGCTTCAACATGCATCATATCCAGGGAAAGTATAGATAAAATAGTTATGTAAGTATCTTTTCAAGATAATCACCGAGGAAGTAAGCAGCCATCGCAGCGGCTGTTCCAAGTACCAATGTTTCGGCTATGCTTCGCCCGAGACTCGCCTGCGTTACGTATGTTTTTATGTAGCCGATAAATATAAAGGTGAGCAACGTTACAATGGAAGAAACCGCAAATGGATCCATACCCATCTTCCCGACATAAGCAATAAAATACGCAATCAGGGGGACGGCACCAGCCACCACAAATGCCAGGAGTGTAGAAACACCTGCTTTCACAGGCGACTTCTTATGCTCCGATAACCCGAGCTCATCTTTCATCATTGTATCGAGCCACACCTGTTTGTTTGCGGTAATGCGGTTCACAACCATCTCCAGTTCTTTTCCTTCAAAACCTTTGTTCTTATAAATCAGCTCAATCTCCTGTCGCTCCACATCCGGCATATTTTCAATCTCCCACATTTCCATGCGAAGATGCTTCTGGTAATTGTCATGCTCTGATTTATGAGAAAGATAACTTCCGATTGACATCGAAAGGCCATCGGCTATAAGGTTGGCCATGCCCAGAATGATTATAATATTGATATGAAGATTCGCGCCGGCAGCACCCGCCACCACGGCAAACGTCGTGACGATGCCATCGATTGAGCCGTATACTAATTCCGGAAGATATGTTTCAAACCGCCTGATCCAGGCACTCCGGGTGCGCTCCGGATCATTCAATTCTATTTCCATACGCTGCTGTTATCGTAGTCAAATATAAAGATGATACAGCAGCTAAAATTTATACCCGCAAATTTAACCACTGGTTATTTCACCACCAGTCTGCCAGATGCTACCGGCTTCGCATGGCGATAAATGCGATAAAAATACAATCCTTGTGCAAGGCCCGATACCGAAAACCGGAAGAATGATCCATATACGGGTTCCTGCTGAGCCATCTTTCCATTGGTATCATAAAGTTCAATAGTAAGATCATCGCCATCGGTAACGAGTACCATTTCCTCTTTCATGGCCTGCACCGGGTTAGGATATAGCGTAAAGGTCTGAGCATCGCTATAGTATATTTCAGCGACATCGGTATACACAACATTTCCGTCTTGCAGGTGTATGGCTACGCGGTAATTATTCGCTCCACGCTGTAGCGATGTATCGGTGTATTCGAACGTGAGACTGGCGCCTGCCGCACGTTCTTCCAAAGGAATGTAGGTACCGTCCTGTTCTTTTTCAAAGGTGATGCTCGTTATATTATAGAGTGTACTTAGTTCCAGCGAAAGTTGCGAAGTATTGGTCTCCGAAAGCCAGGCAGCGAAGGTACTATAATAACAATTAACGCCTTGCTCAGCATAATTGTACGTCAGACCTGCCAATGCCGTTTTCCCTGCAATAACAGGAGCCACTGCATAATAACGCGAAGCAGATTCATCTTTTGAAAAGATATAGGATGTATCGGTCGTAACCAATATGGGCTCCAGGTATCGGTCACCCAACTGAAGCAGTTGATATTGCCCAGCCTGTGGCACCTTGTCCCAGTTTAACATTACTTTATCAGTACAGTTAAATCCGATCTTTAAAGGCATGGAAGGTGCAATGGTGAATGTATCGGTGGTGTAATATATACCGCCAGCCTTTATCCGCGCCATAGCTTTGTGCAATCCGTCCGGTGCCGTCCAGCGGTAAAATCGTTCTTCCAGGGAGATGGTATCCGTGATGATTTCAAATCCACTATTATCCAGGTTAACTTCAAGAGCCGTCTTGCCTGTGAAAGAAGTGTTCCAGCGGAAGTATAAATCGCTTGTCGCTTCAGCTGCATCCTCGCCGGTCGGATAAGTCCACCGGAATACGTTGGCACTGTCCAGCCAGTATGCAATCTGCACAGTTTGCTCCGTTGTTCGCAAAGCCGATGCCGTAATATTCAGCGCATATATACCGGCATCCGGATTATCGATGGTAATATATTCGGTGGTATTCAAATGGTCTTCCCTGCGCCTGGCAGGCAACGCAAGCGAATCTATGTGCGGATAATGGCTTAGCCCCCACGGCAACCATTGTTTGCCTCCGAAGGTGATTTTACTATCCAGATCATTTATCAGTGCGGTGGCATCGCCTGCTTCGGCTGCGGGGTCATTCCACACAACAGCCACATGCAGCGTTTTAACCCCGGCCGGCACCTGTATCGAAAACTGTTTTGTTGTATTGGGAGAGATCGTATCGCTACCTAGTGCATGCGCCTTCACCAGACGGATGGCTTTATCGGCATTGACAGATCCGTAGCCCGATTTAAAATCAATGCCTTCGCTTCCGGCATCATCCGCGGAAGCGATCAGAATAGCCTTTACCATTGCCGCGTCCGGCGATGATTTATATGCTTCGCGGTAAGCCTGCTGCACCAATGCGGAGATGCCCGATACCATCGCAGCAGCGTCTGAAGTTCCCAGGGGGCCGTAGGCCACCAGTTCAGGTTTCAGCCGCCCATCGTATGCCGGGCCGCTTGAGTTACGTGCATCGATGGCAAAATCTTTCCCTGTGGCGCTCACCACCAGTACATTTTTTGCCATCTTCATATTGCCGCTGAGGTTGGCATAACCCGCTATACCGGAGTATATACCCGTAGTGCTCACCTCCGCTCCCGAATTGCCGGCAGAGAAAACGTGAAGTATCGTTGGAGCTGTATTCACGCTTACATCGTATGCACGTGCTTCGGCTCCGTATTGATTGTCAATGGTAACACCATACGAATGGTTCTGGATCGTTACACCCTGCGACTGCAATACCGCATTATCATCCGGTAAAAGATTATCGAAGCTTGATGAGGTTACGTTACTTTTCCAGGCTGCACCTTTGGTTGACGGCATCGTGTTGCCGCCACCAGCGATGATCGTTGCCATCTGGTTTGCGTGGAGCGATACTTCAGCGCTGGCCAGTGTTGACGGCAACACGCGTTCTTTCAGGTCTATATCCGATGCATCTACCGACTTCTCCTTTATAGAGAGCGTCATGTTTTCACCGTTTAGCTCCGGGTATAGAGCATGAACGGCATTTACGGCATTTATACTTATATCCTGAAAACTATTTGAGGCTTCTTCCGTGGCATGCGCCTTATGGTTATCCACAAAGGTTACTTCGCGGCAGGCCAGCAACGCATTCAAATATGTATGGGGTATACTAATTATATATATACCAGCAGCGGAATGTGTACCGATGAATGAACATGGAATATTATTCTGCTTTAAATGATGTTTAAACTCATTTAAATCCTGTATACGAACGGAAAGCATATTTATACCACTATTGGGATATAAAAAACCGGCCGCCAGTTTCCAGCGATTGTCGGGTGTAAAATTTGACTGCGATCGTTTGTTGTCATCATTTAACGCAGACAAACAAACATAATTCCCCGGTGAAACCTCTTTTGCGAACGCTATGGTGCCCTTACGCAAATACGTATTTACGTCCGCACGCGTGGCTTCCATAGTAAAATATTCATTCTCGTGCAATACCGTATTTATAGTGTCATACCTGATTAATCCGGGTATACTCTGACTATATATAGATGTATAAAACACTGTAAATAAAGCTGCAGCAATGATTCTCATAAGGTATATATTTATCAAAAGTATATATCAAAAAGTATAAATTTCAATTTATAGCTATAAAAACTTGGTTGGTAAAAACTAAATCACTTACTTGATCGCATTATTATTAATCATTACCTAAATTTTTTATTCTATGAGAAAGATGTATGCAACTTGCAGCATGGCAGTTTTATGTGCTATGTTTTCTTGTCAGGAACAAGAAGCTGCAAAAAATCAAGTCCCAAATGATGTTGTGGTTCAATTGTCAAAAGCTGGTTTTGATACCAGTGAAGGATTGTCCGTTCGCGCTGACGGCAAATACCTTGTTGAATACGACATTCTGTTATCCAAAGAACAGATCGCAGAGCTTGCTGAGCCTGTATCTATCAGCGGATCATCGGCCGGCGAAGAGCATTATCGCACTACCAACCTGGTTACCGGCACACCACGCACTATATATGTATATATGGATCCCAGTTTCGGAAGCTATATGCAGAATGCGTTCACAACTGCGTTGAGCCGCTACAATGCACTAGGCCTCACGTTGAATTTCCAACGCACTACTTCTGCATCTGCAGCCAACATTCAGATACTCTCTTTTTATGAACAGAGTAACACATTAGGCTTCAGCGCCGGCTTCCCAAGCGGTGGCAATCCTGCAAGCCCGATCCAGCTCAACACTTATTGGTATAACAATTCTTCTCAACTTGCTGATGCCGCTACGGTAATTGCACACGAGATCGGTCATGCTATTGGCCTGCGTCATACAGACTATATGAACCGCCGCTATAGCTGTGGATCTGGTGGAAACGAAGGCTCTGCCGGTGTTGGTGCAATATGGATTCCGGGTACTCCTACGAAGCCATCTGCCAATTCATACATGCTGGCTTGCTCTTCCGGAAGTGATCGTCCGTTCACATCCGCAGATAAAACTGCTTTGACTACTGTATACTAGGTTATAATTGATTCCGGACCGCCACGCTCTGAAAGGAGTGTGGCGGTCTCGTTTCTACACCCGTGTAAGCCAAAATATTGCATACTATAGCTGTCTCAACGGATAAAATGGATTTGACTGGCCGATGGGCAGTTCTACTCGAATCAATACCGAGAATCCATACCGAATTCCTCCCTTCCACTTTCGCTGCACATTTCCCTTATCATGTGCTCCCTGCACAACGGTGACGGTATAATCTTTTAACCGAAGAAAATTAAAGGCATTTAACCATAATTAGAAGTTTTCGTTTTACTTTTGGACTGAAAAACGGATACAGTCTAAAATTTCAAGAATCGAAAATCAGCAGTTGTGACCATGATAACCATGACGAAAGATGAAGCGATACGGGCGGAGGTTCTGAAGGCCGCGCGCACTCTTTTTCAACGCTTTGGCTTTCTGAAAACTACCATGGAAGACATTGCCAAGGCGGCCGGCAAAGGAAAGAGCACTCTTTATTACTACTACGCCAGCAAAGACGAAATTTTTGATGCTGTGATGAAGGAAGACATTGAAGAGGTGCTGGAACTGACGGATGATGCCATTGAAAAAGCTCCTACGGCAGAAGAGAAACTTAAAACATTTACGGTAAATCGCGTAAAGTTGCTGATGCAGAAAGCTACGCTTTATAGCGTTGTATTCGGCGAGATCTCCGATAATCCCAACCTCATTAAAAAGATTAAAAAAAACTTTGAAGCGCGCGAACAGGAAGTGCTCAAGAATATCTTACTGCTGGGAATCGAGACAAAAGAATTCAAGCCAATCGATGATCGTGATATTGACGACCTGGCCTATGTAATGCTGTATGCTTTCCGTGGTATTGAAATGGGATTAATTGAAGACAATCGTATCAAAAAAATTGGCGATCGGTTGGAGATCATTCTTGGTCTTCTTGCGAATGGTTTTAAAAAATAATTTTTTTTGAAACTTTTTCGACCAAAATACGATTAAAGTCTAACGATCCAAATATAGTATGTGTCCCCTGCACGTACCGTTTGAGATGATGCTGCAACCCCAAACATGCAGCCGTAATTACTTTCAGTTCCAGTAGCTATACTGGAAAGACAGAGCCTAAAGCTTGCTACCAACACCCCAGGCAGGTTTCAGACAATGAATATTGATGTATTGATGAAAAAGTTATCGTTCAGGATGACTTAAAAATATATTTGACGTGTGACACTTTTTTTTACCCATGGTGGTTAGGTTACGGCACTGGTACATGCGGTCTTGGGGTAAGCCGGTATCAGTTGCCGTTCCTTTTAAACAATAAAATAAATACATATATAGTATAAGATAGTTTATGTGAAGTTGGAAAGAGATATACCGGTTGCAGCTGAGATGTTCAGAGGGGTTATTTCGCTGCAGCCGGTGATGTCTATGCATAAACGTGTTGCTTGTTTGAGGGAGGATGGTTTATCATGATGAGAAAGAATATACTTCGCTTTTAAATATATCAAAGGGCCGAAACGACTGTATCGCTGCACTACGCGATAAGTCCTTCGGCCAACTGGACCCTCTATATACAGTATATAGATTGATCCAAAGTTGAATACGTTTCGATCTGTCACCCCATGTACCATTTTATTTATACCACTTGATTACACTTTTTACCGTCTATCCACATGCGTGCTGCATTATTACTGGTGATGATGACTTGTATGGTCACCATCGCGCAAACGCAATCTCCTAAATTACTCCGCATATACGAAGAGAACGATTTGTTCACCCTGCATAATTCCGACCGGGGCTATACCAATGGAACCCGTGTTGATCTGTTTTATCAGCGAAACAAAAAGCCACAAACTATACTGAACAACCTGTTCCTGAAAGCTGGCGACAGCAGTGTAAATACCTATAGCTGGGGAATGATGCAGGTGATGATGACGCCTTCCAATCTCTCCGATACTGAACTCAATCCAAAAGATTATCGCTATTCGGGTTCACTTTTTTTATCGCATGCCCTGCATTCATCCGATCCTGTAAAAAAATACAGTGTACAAACCGAGTGGATTGTAGGCATCATGGGCCGTTATTCATTTGCCCAACAAACGCAAACATACGTGCATAAAATTACCAATAGCCCGAAGCCTATGGGCTGGGATCATCAATTATCGCAGGCATTGTTGGTTAACCTGAATTTAAAATATGAGAAAATGCTCGTGGATATCCGGCATTTCGAGATTATTTATGGTGGTGATATGCTTATTGGTACCATGATGAATGGTATCGCTGCACATGCCACCCTGCGTGTTGGCAAAATGCCCTCTTACTTCGCGGGCTATATGGAGCAGTTTACAACACAGCCCGATAAACAACAGCTCAAGGCCTATATATTTCTGCAACCATCCATTAGTGCCGTGGCACACAATACGATGGTGGAAGGAAATATATTTCATGGGGGCATATTTAATGGTGACAAAAATCCCGAAAAGAAAACAGAGCCTGCGCTAGAATCGCATCACCACATGACGTGTCTCGACATGGGTGGCGTAGTAGCTTACCGGGGCATTGGAGCATCCTTCACATATAAATTATTATCCTCATTTGCCAGAACACTACCGGGCCAAGCCGTAGGAAACATATCTGTATATGTACGCCTGTAGTTACGCATAAAAAAGTGACAACCGGAATGGAAAATATTCTTGTATTGATAACTCATGATCCATCCTTACGCGAACGCGTCACAAACGCTATACAACAAGCAAATAGCTGGAAGCTGGCAGAAGTATATACCACCGTTACGGATGCCGCTCACACCTTGGGGCGCAACAGGCCTACAATTATCCTGGCAGATGTTCAACTGCACACACCACAGGCATTCGAAGCGATGGAATTGATTTGTGACAGGAGTCCTTTCAGCAATGTATTGATCCTCCACGATGCTAATCATCCCGGCGATATACTGATGGGATTACGGCTCGCTGCGCAAGGATATATTTCTCGTGATGCCTTTGCTGAAAACTGTCTTGCTTACCTTGAACATGTGCTTCGTTGTGCTCCTATAATCGCTCCTGAAGTTATGGCTGAACTCCGGCAAGTATACCTGGCATACGCACATCTTTTCAGCAAACAGGAGGAGGATGTATTGTCAATGCTCATAAAAGGAACCAGTTACACAGCCATTTCAAAGACATTGAGTATTCCGACAGAATCAACAAAAAAAATTATAGAAGCTATATTTACTTTTCTGGAAGCTGAATCAGCAATCCGTATCTGAATCAGGATTGCGCTATGGTATTACGGTAGCGGTTCATCAGTTTACTGAATCGCTCTGTTCTCTGCAACCATTGAAATCCTGCTATACCTACCGATGCTGTGAATATACCGGCAAGTACATCCAGTACATAGTGGTGGCTGGTGTATACCGCGGCAAACCATATCCCCAGGGTAATGATCACAAACACAACATTGATCCAACCCACTTTATGTTTTATTCCCACATAGGTAACGATCAGCGGATAAGCCGAATGCAAGGAAGGCATCGCAGCAAATACGTTTGATCCCTTGGCATATAACGATGAGAACAGATGTATACCAAAGAATTGATCGAATCGCACCAGGCCAGCGGTGTTACCGGGTGTAGCAGCACGAAACTCAAATCCAAAGTTCTGAACATACCAGGGCGGTGCCGCGGGGTATAGATAGTATACTGCAAAGCCCAGCAGATTTACAAAAAGGAACGTAAGGGAAAATTCCAGGAACTGTGCTTTATCACGATAAAAGAGATAACCGGCAAACAGCAGGGGAACCGGTATCCAGCATAAGTAAAATGCACCCGCCAGCACATCGGCTATAACAAAACTATGTTGCCGCCAAAATTCATTGGGTGTAAGCGTCACGCTTCCCTGAGCAATACCAAATATACCTTTCTCTGTTTCATACAAGTCTTCAATATGAACTGGGTTGAAAGCATAGTTCGGAAATGCTTTCATATAATCGTAAATGATCCAGTATACAATGAATATGGAAAAGCCGAGAATAAATCGTCTGGTGGTTGGGGTAGCGAGGTATAATGCACTGAATAGCGCAGCGAGAAATAACTGATCTGTTTTAAAACCGATCAATACCCACGATAGCAACAGGTAAGCAAGAGAAACAGCGCATACGACAAACACATGCCGAAGTGTAGTGTTCAAGGCCGACAGATTCAGATATTTCGTATTATTTCTCAAAGTCAGACCGGAATATCTTATCCCATAAAGCTGAGCTCACACCATAGCCTCTGTCAGGCTCCGCATAATGATGCTGCATGTGGTGTTGCTTAATCTTCTTCATGATCGGATTTTTGAATGTAAAGTGATGCATGGCATAATGCGATATATCATATATCAGGTACCCGGTAATGAAGGCCGCAAAGAAGCCATATACATATTCCGCAGGGATGAGCCATACAAACAACAAGTAAAAAGCCGTAGCCAGTGGTATACTTACAGAAGGAGGCATCACCAGGCGCAACCGGTCATTGGGATAATCGTGGTGCACACCGTGAAAGATAAAGTGCAAACGTTGTCCCCATTGTGATTTTGGCACGAAGTGAAAAACAAAGCGGTGCAGTACATACTCTGTTAAGGTCCAGAAGAAAATACCGGCTATAAAACTGGCCAGGAATATAAGTATGGTATTATTGGCTACCGCAAAAGCACGCCAGGTAAAGTATACTATAACTGGTATGAATATATACAGCGGTACTGTAAAATGTACTTTCGAAAAGGCTTCGAGAAAATCACTCTTGAACATCCGTGACGACTCCTGGGAATTGGAAACAAAAGTTTTCTTCATAGCACTACTCATGGTTTAAATCGTTCAATTATTTCGTTTCCGGTGTCAGGGTCTACACC
Source organism: Ohtaekwangia sp. (assembly GCF_036786105.1). Classification (NCBI taxonomy): domain Bacteria; kingdom Pseudomonadati; phylum Bacteroidota; class Cytophagia; order Cytophagales; family Fulvivirgaceae; genus Ohtaekwangia; species Ohtaekwangia sp. The sequence continues at coordinate 76,562 of NZ_DAIQRQ010000007.1, read as the reverse complement.
CTTTACTTCGGCACACACTACATTCGGAAGCCAGAATGTACCGCCCTCTATCTGCAGGAATACGCGCGATACTTCTATGTTCTTTTTATTAATCGTGGCGTGAATATGATACTTGTTATCGCGTGAAGACTTTGTGAGGTAGAAGGGCAACTTTTTATAAGAGACAAAACGCAGCTCATATTTACCATTGCCCAGATCCTTGGTCTTTAATCCATACGCATAATTGCGCTGGATATAGGAGAGATCTTCATGTTGGCCCTGCTCCTGGTAGCGTATCCAATAGGGATGCACCGGTTCATCCGTGTTTAGTTTACCATTGCTCTCCACATTCAGTGCATACATAATCGTATTCGTATTCGGAGTGCGCTGAATGTAAAATAACGTCCTCGTGTCAGCGGGAGGTATCGGGAATGTATCCTGATTCCTGCAAACACAAGATTCTTCCGGCACTACCGGGTTAGATGTTAATGCTGTAAAGAACAGACTGATCAGAAAACTTATCATCCTTTCTTCTTATTTCATTTCTTTTTCTTCCAGTGATTTCTTCGCATCACGCAATCTGTTGATGGCAGTGATGTTTGTAAGCACAGCCATTACAGTCAATGGAAAGGTGAAAATGGATATCGTTTCAAACACATGAAACGGGATACCCGGTATAAATAATTTATAATCACCACCAATGAAGCTGGCTGTTATACCGCAGGCGATTGCTGTTACGCCTACTGTTACTACACGTTCGGGGCGTTGCATCAATCCACCTTTACATTCAATCCCCAGCCCCTCGGCACGGGCGCGCACATAGCTCACCATCATAGAACCAATCAAGGCAATGAAAGCAAACAGTGAACTGAGGAAATAATGATGCCCGATCAGGTAATAGCATATACCGAGGAACATAATCAATTCGCTGTAGCGATCCAGTACCGAATCGTAAAGCGCTCCAAACGTAGAACTCATGTTGCCGAGGCGTGCCACTTGCCCATCGAGCATATCAAAAAGACCTGCAAACAAAATAAGGCCTCCTGCCCAGCCAACATACGAAAGATCGCCCCGGTTCCCCTCTTCGGCACCCAACACAAAAATAGCCGCTACACCTATGTTCAGCAAAAGGCCGGTAGTTGTTACGGCATTGGGAGTAAAACCAATACGTATCAAAAATTTTACGAATGGATTGATAACCTTATAAATAAGCTGTTGAAGAACAATTCTGAGCGGTTGTCTTTCCATACTGCTGTTATTTATAGACTTGTGTACTACTTCACTCATGCGTACGGTGTGTTAAAAGTCAAATTTAAATCTTCCACGGATCCCCCACTTGGCTACCTCCGGATGGTCGTAATACGACAAGCGCTTTACGAGATCAAATCGCAGCAACTTGAAGATATTTGCTATACCAATGCTGGCCTCCATATAGGGCTCTTTCTGCAACGAGTATGTAGTAGTTACCCCATCAGCATTTGTAGGGAACAGGAACTGCGCCGTATTATACTGCGGGTTGTTCTCGTTGCGTATACTCCCATAAAGTATCTTGAAAGTCATCACTTCGCGCCATTTCAGTTTTTTGAACAACGGAATTTTGTTAAAAATAAATCCATTGAAATAATGGTCGAAGTTCACGCTTACATATTTATCGCTGACAAACTCGAGGAAGTTCATCAGGTTGTATGATTGCAACTGATACGAATAGGTCTGGTTCGCGCGGTGTATGGCGAGCAACGGAAACGGCACTTTTCCAAATATATAGCCGCCTTCCGCTACAATGTCGGTATAGCCGAACTGCGAGAGGTATACACGCTTGTATATATTCAGCGCCACGTTCTGGTAATTATACTGGCTGCCGAATAATCCTTTTACACCACCAATAGCACGCAACGTAAATATAGGATAGCGGTTGGGAATTGGTATGCGGTATAATTTGCCCTGGTAAAACTGTTCGTTCGGAGCCCAACGAAGCTCCAAAGAAAGCTCTGTAGTGGTTACATCGGGTATAACGCGTGTTGTTTCATTATCCTGTACATTGTAGTGCAGACCACCAGCCGGTGTTTGCTTCCAGTTCTTGAATCCCAATTTATAGGAAAAATGGCTGTCAAATTCATTCAGGTACTCAACATTCCAGATATCATTATACAACCACTTGTCATTTATACCGCGCTTGAACGACAGCAAGAAGTTATCCTCCTGTATAAACTGCAGTTCCTGGCCGGGAATCTTCATGTCGTGCTGATAGCTCACACGTAGTGATTTCACCGGGAACTGCCAAATCGATCTTCCGGTAAAGGAGTACGTAGCGCCCAGGTAATACTTCCATCGCTTGTCTTTAAAACCGTAGGCTCCATAGGTCTCGAAATATAGTTTCTCACTCAGCTTGGTGGTAGTTCGCCCACCTACACGTAACCTGAATCCTTCCACCGGGTTAAAGCTATAAAAGGTGTTAACAGGACCCAGTTCCCACCAGCGGAAGCTCTTGTATCCGGCCAGCAAAAGCGTAGCTATATCCATGGTACGCCTGAACGATGGCATTTTCTGGAGGCTGTCTATATTCTGGTATACTTTGGATTCGGCGTGCGACAATGAATCGTGCCGGTGGTGCGACCAATACTCTTCATTGGCATTCTGATCGGGCGACAATACAGTTGCCGCGCCCTCTTCAGCCTCATAAAAACTATCGGAGCGCGGTTGATTGATGGTAAAGTTCTTATACGATACCGTTCGCTCGCCATATATACCGCCCCGGTCTTTCGATATACCAAAATCGGCGCGCATGCGGCTTTTTACAACATGGTATTTGTTATCGTCACCTTTCTCAAAGTCTTGCTGAATGTAGAGTTCACGTACCCAGTTAAGGTTAATGTTTTTATTCACCGTCATGTCTACTTTCTGAACGGCGTAGTTACTATCCAGTGTAACGTATATTTTTCCCTGGAACATAAAGCCACCGGCATCACGGGGCACAAATACCAGCTCTGCCAGCTTGGGCGTTACATCTTTAATAGTGTCGGTAATGTAGAACTTGTAGAAAGTTGGCGCCAGGTCTGCAATAGGGCTCAGAAACTGGTTGGTAAGAATGGTAATGTTGTTGTTATAAATGTCGATGTCGTTATACAGGTAATTCAGATACGTGCTCAATCCCTGGTTATCGACATAGTCATCAAAGCTTACCTTTTGATGTGCTTTTCGAATGGTGCGCTTTTTCTCCGGTGACTTTCTGTAATATTCATCCGAGAGTGTTTCCTGCAAATAAATAGGTAGCAGCACTTTTCCCTCTATAGAAGTAGAATCAACATTCTCGAACAACCATTTATACTTTTTGAAAAGCTTACGTTGCTTAAACTTATCGGATACGTTGCTGAGCGACATTTGCAGCTTTTCATATTGTTCATATTCCAGGTAATCGTAGCTGCTCATGCGGTTCTGTCGCTTGTGGTCGATCATCTCGCGCACCAGATCGACAGCGGGGTTATTTTTATTGCGATAGCGTTCCTTTTTGTTATCGCCTGTTACTTCTATTTCTTTGAGCACTGTGGCTTCCGGCTCGAGGCGCACGTTCAGTACATTCTCTTCTCCTGCTTTTATATTTCGGGTAATTGTTTTATAGCCAATAAAGGAGAACTGCACCTGCGTGTAGGCTTCGGTGGTGTGTATCTTGTAAGTTCCGTTCACATCGGATACAGTACCCACTGTAGTACCGGCAAAGATCACGTTCACGAACGGAATGGGATCTTTCGTTTCCTTATCGGTTACGGTACCCGTTACAGTGGTTTGTGTCTGCGCATATAGACCTATCGTTGCGCATGGTAAAAGCAAGCACAGGATCAACCATCTCCTTCTTTCTACCAACAATTTTATCGTGTCCTGAACTAAGCTCATTTGAATACAAAATATTTCTGCATAGGATATGTGTATGCAATGCTGGTCATTACGGAAGCCGTCACTTTTGATACGAGGTAATTCACGTGCAGGTAATCTGTAAAGACAAAAACCAAAAAGGTAATCAGAAACACATATCCGATCCATACCAGAGCATACCGGATGATCTGGAACAGGATTGCTTTCTCTGAATTAAATACCCATCCCCGTCCGACTGAAAAATGCGTTACTGCTCCCACTACATTGCCGCTTACACTGGATACAGTATACGGCAGGGCCACAACCTCTACACAGAAGATCATGACTACGGTATCTGCCAGCCAGGCAAAGAATGATGCGCCTTGCGCTTTTATAAAAGTTTGCATACGTGCTATAGCATGTATCGTACGAAGATCTGCATAACGATGTTTGCGTAGATGCCGGCCGCCAAATCATCCAGCATAACCCCCCATCCTCCGGGTACTGCCTCCAGCCTCCGGATATACAACGGTTTGAGGATATCGAATGCACGAAAAAGTATAAATGCAACTGCTATTGTTACCCAGGTAAGAGGTATAAAGAGCACGCTAATGCACATCCCCGCTACCTCATCGATCACAACGCGGCTGCTGTCTTTTCCCCACTCACCCTCTACACCGCTGGCTGACCACACACCTATATCTGTGATGATCAAGGATAATAACAGCATCACGCCATTATCAATTCCCGCAGGCATCAGTAATAAGGCACCGCAGCAAGCAGCGGCTGCTACGGTGCCTCCACCTTTCAGGTGGCCGATGCCAAAACAGGAAGCGATAATTTTGTGAACTCTGCTCACAAAGCCTCTACCAGTTCCTGATAATAGTCAAGCCCCAGGTGCGTGATCAAGTCTTCACCCATCATGTGGCGTAACGTATTCTGCAGTTTGATCAATTGTTTAAAGATGTCGTGCTCCGGACGCAGCTCTGGTGCGGTTTGTGGCGACTTGAAGTAGAATGACAGCCATTCCTGTATACCACTCATATCGGCACGCTTCGCAAGGTCCATGAACAATGCCAGGTCAAGTACAATCGGTGCAGCCAGAATTGAATCGCGGCACAGGAAGTTGATCTTGATCTGCATCGGGTACCCCAGCCATCCAAAGATGTCGATGTTATCCCAGCTCTCCTTGTTATCGCCGTGCGGAGGATAGTAGTTGATTCTGATCTTATGGTATATATCTCCATACAGTTCGGGGCTCTGCTCAGGGCGCAGGATATCTTCGAGAACGCCGAGTTTGGAAACTTCTTTTGTCTTGAAGTTATCCGGATCATCCAATACAAGTCCGTCACGGTTACCAAGGATATTGGTAGAGAACCATCCGCGAATACCAAGTGAACGTGCATGCAGACCTGGAGCCAGTATAGTCTTCATCAGGGTTTGTCCTGTTTTGAAATCTTTACCTCCTACCGGCACGTTGTTCTCTTTTGCAAGCTCAACCAGTGCAGGTATATCGCAGGTAAGGTTGGGTGCACCGTTTGCATATGGAACGCCTTTCTTAATGGCAGCATACGCATAGATCATACTGGGTGAAATCAGCGGATCGTTGTTACGCAATCCATCTTCAAATGCATAGATTGACTGGTGTACAGATGCTTCCTCTATATATTTTTCTGTCGATCCGCACCATACCATCACGAGACGGTCGCAGTCATTCTTAGCTTGGAAATCTTCGATGTCTTTCATCACTGCCAATGCGAGGTCGTATTTGGTAGCAGCTTCCTTGATGTTCTTTCCATCGAGATTTTTGATGTATGATTTATCGAAGACAGCTTTCATCGGCTTGATGCGCTCCAGCTCAGGTTTGATCGCCTGCAACAAACCAGGCTCCAATACTTTTGCGTTTACGGCAGCTTCGTATACGTTGTCTTCATATACATCCCATCCTCCGAAAACAATGTCATGAAGATCGGCCAGCGGCACGAAATCCTTTATCTTGGGATAACGATTTTCAGTTCTCTTTCCCAGGCGTATATTACCGGTTTGGGTAAGCGAGCCTACAGGCTGTGCAAGACCTTTTTTAACGGCTTCAACACCTGCTATCATGGTAGTGGCTACGGCTCCAAGACCTGGAATGAGCACACCTAGTTTGCCATTGGCATCTGCAATTTGCTTTTTCATAATCGTCTTTATAAAATTTTAGTATCGCTTAAGTAAATGACTGTTATTACAGCCATTTGTTTTCTTTATACCACTGTAAAGTTTCCGCCATACCATTTTCCAATGTATAGCGGGGACTAAATCCAATGTCGTTTTTGAGCTGGTCAATATTGCATGACCAGTCAGTTGCTGTCAATTCACTTAGCTTTTCGCGATTTAAAATCGGTGAGTTGCCACTAATGGCTCCTATGCCTTCCTGGAATAGGGCAATGGCTTTAACCACAGTCAGGGGTAGGTGAATGCGGAATGTATTCTTATTCAGTATCTTCTTCACAATAGCTGCCAGTGCATAACGATCATATCCGTGGCCATCGGCAACAAAATACGATCGGTTGTTTACCGGGCTCGTCAAAGCCTGCACGGTAACGGCAGCCAGATCTTTCACATAGATAAAGCTCAACGTCTGGGGTATACGCCCAATGTATGGTTCAAATCCCTTGTTAATGGAATTGATCATGATAAATATGTCCTTCTCACGCGGACCATATACAGCCGTTGGGCGCAATGTAATGAGCGGAAGCTCTGTTAACGCCGCGAGGTATGATTCTGCCACCAGCTTGCTTTTACCATAGCTTGTAAGCGGTGTTGCTTCATCTTTTTCGTTAACAGGCAAGCCTGTGCGGGATGGCCCCCATGCAGCAAGGCTGCTTATAAACACAAACTTTTTGAGCGGTATATTGGCTTCGCCTGCTGCTAATGCCAGGTTACGTGTATAGTCTGCATTTACCTTTACATATTCAGCAAAGTTGGACGCTTTAATCGTTCCCGCTGCATGAATGATATAGTCGTACTGCTTCTCCTGTAATTCCGCTTTTAACAATGGTATACTGGAGAAGTCGAGTGTAGTAAATTGAATGGGCAGATTTTTGAGATGGTCGATCTTGCTGGACGAACGCACCGCGGCAAATACTTCAAGGCCTTGTTGCAGGGCTGCTTCTATAAGATGGTAGCCTACAAAACCACTGGCTCCTGTTATCAGTACACGTCCGCTCATATAGCCTTTTCAAAAATCCGATAGCGTTTATAAGGCACGCCATTGATCTGCTGAATGGCTTTATTCATCAGGTCGTTATGTTCCAGTATCCACGATGCTTCCGCATATTCGAAATTCTTCTTTCGATATGCATTGATAATGGAAGCATAAAAACAGGCTTCAATACCTGCCTTGCGATACTCTTCTATAACGCCTAATGTAATGATGCGTATACCATTTACTTTCTTGAGACCAAATAACAGTTTAAATAATCCAAGTGGTAACAGTCTTCCGCGTTTGATCTTGATCAACACCTGGTTGATGTCGGGAATAGCCAACGCAAAGCCGATGAACTTTCCATCCTTCTCTGCTACCAGGCAGAAATCGGTATCGAGGATCATCTTCATATCTTTGGCCAGGTAATCAAATTCGCTTTTGGTCATCGGCACAAAGCCCAGGTTTCTATCCCATGCAGAATTATATACCTCGCGAATTTTCGCAGCCTCTTCGTTGAAGTTCTTTTTATTAACCGGCCTGATGGTAATGCCTCTGTTCCTGAGGCGCTCCGTTAATGCGTGCTGTAGATTTACCACCCGATCGTTATATCCTGACTTTCCAAAATGATACGCCAGTATATCTACTTTCTTCTGAAAATTAAGATTATCGAGCAGTGTGCTATAGTACGCCTTGTTATAGGGCATCATCGCCACCGGCGGAGAATCATGACCGGTTATCAATACGCCGCAGGTTTCATTAGTCGAGAAGTTGGTAGGACCAACTATACTAACAGCACCTTTTTGCTTTAACCAGGCAGTTGCTTCCTTAAATAACATGGATGCTACTTCGGCATCGTTGATACAATCAAAGAAGCCAAAAAAGCCATCGTTAACGTTATTGAAAGTGTTGTGATTTTTATTGAGTATTGCTGCAATGCGCCCTACTATTTTATCGCCATCGTAAGCGAGAAATAGCTGAACATCTGAATGTTCGTGAAAAGGATGTTTACCTGGTGTGAGCAGGTCGCGCTGAGCAATGAATAATTCCGGAACATAGTTCGGATCGTCCGCATAAAGGTCGTGCTGAAAATCAATAAAAGCCCCTATGTCCTTTTTGCTGCTGGCAGGAACAACACGTCTCATTTAATCGGCTCTTTAATATTGACAATACCCACGCGCTTGAAGACTTTCGAGATCTTCTCTATAGCTTCTTCAATCTGACTGAAGGTGTGAGTTGCCATAAGCGAAAAACGCAGCAGCGATGAATCCGGAGGAACGGCCGGTGAAACCACCGGGTTCACAAATACACCTTCCTGCTGAAGCATGCTTGTTACCAGGAATGTTTTATTGTTATCCCGAACATAGATCGGAATGATAGGACTTTCTGTTGGACCGATGTCAAGACCTTCTTCGCGAAGCAGGTGCATGGCGTAATCGGTGTTCTTCCACAGGTTATCGATGTGGTGCGGCTCTGTCTCGATCAGGTCGAGTGCTGCCAGTACACTGGCTGCCGAAGAAGGCGTCATGCTGGCGCTGAAGATAAGTGAGCGTGCATGATGTTTCAGATATTCAATGGTATCGGCATCGCCAGCCACAAAGCCGCCGAGAGACGCCAGTGATTTGCTGAAGGTACCCGTGATAATATCTACTTTTTCTGTAAGGTCGAAGTGCGAAGCGGTACCGGCACCTTTGTGACCTATTACGCCCAGGCTATGCGCGTCATCCACTACAACGCTGGCTCCAAATTGATCGGCAAGGGCCACGATATCAGCCAATCTGGCGATGTCGCCTTCCATACTGAAGATACCGTCCACTACAATAATCTTGATCGATTCTTCCGGAAGAATGCTAAGCTTCTTCTGAAGATCGGCCATATCGTTGTGTGCATACTTTACTACGCGGGAGAACGACAGGCGTGTACCATCGATAATGGAAGCATGATCGTATTCATCCAGGATCAGATAATCGTTGCGTCCGGTAAGAGACGACATAACTCCCAGGTTTACCTGGAAGCCGGTGCTGAATATGAGTGCGTCTTCTTTGCCGGTAAAGGCCGCGATTCTGCGCTCTAATTCAATATGTATATCTAATGTACCGTTGAGAAAGCGTGAGCCTGCACAACCGGTTCCGTATTCCTGAATTGCTTTTTGAGCAGCTTCTTTAATATAAGGATGGTTCGTCAGACCAAGATACGAGTTTGAACCAAACATCAGCACGCGTTTTCCTTCAATGATTACCTCCGTACTTTGTGCAGATTCGATTGGTCTGAAGTAAGGATATATACCATTTGCCCTTGCTTCATGCGCTGTGGTGTAGTTAGCGACTTTTTTCTGTAGTGGTTTACTCATGGTTTGACGATGTTATACGAATCTGTTTCGAAGCTTCCGTTGATAGTCGTGCCTCCGTGAAATTTATTGTAGATAATTTTCGAACGATTTCGTTTTTGGGTCTAAAAGTAGCAGAAGTTTATTTACGTTGGTTTAATGCAAGGGTAAAAATTTTTTAACATGCCTAAGCAAACGCGTGGAATGGGCTCGAAGTTCCACATTCTTTTAACAAAAACCCTTAATACTGGCTTAAAAGAGTAAAAATTCAAGCCCTTAACTTTCCGTTTATACCCAACAAATACCTTGAATGGGTGTATTTCCAACGTATGCATAATGATCGTGACTGTATTTAGCCTGGGCTTCAAAAAAGTGAACCAATATTTTAAACGTTCAAACATAAATTTCAAACTTGCTTGTTGGCGTGCTTAAGACATGCAAAGTATGCTTTACCCCTATGCCTTATTTTTCCGGTATTACCATAATACTTGCCTTTACACACTGATGTAAAATCCGTGGCCTTTACAGGCTCATGCTACAGGTAGCAGCAAAAATACTCTGCCGCCAGGTTATTACTTCATTACATTTAGCCATAAGCGATGCACCGCAAGGCCTCGTGTGTTTCGTAAAATCAAAGTCCTGCAAAACGCACTCCAACCCTTGAAGCAGCGTATGGAAGCGCATATGGGGGATAACTACAGGTCTTGTTTGTTTTTAATATACCCTATTGTTGCGAGTTATGCAAATAACACGAATAAACCATCTAATCTGACCGCTATATCCGTAAACGGCTATCGGCGATATATCAATAAACGAACACCGGCACATGTTGTTATCTGCCAGTATACTATATATTTCCGGTATCTATAGCAAAGCATCATAATGGACAATCTTTGGAAAGATTCTCCGCCATGCAGTAAATATTCTCCGGCAAATTGACCAGCGGGTTGTTTTCAGATATATTTCACACCTACGCGCAGTGCCTTTAGTCTGCTCACGCCTTGCACCTCTTCCAGTTCCAGAAACTCCAGGCTATCGTCAAGCAAACCTTGTTGCTGAAGTTCACCGATGTATTCGATGTATTCCTGCGCTTCGAGAGTGTTTAAATATACCAACGCAATTTTGCCTGGTTGTGTGAGGCGCTCGCCCGTATCGCGGATCAATACTTTGTCGATGCGTTTTTTGATCATTTCATAGCGGATGTTATAAGCACCCTCTACATCGAACCTTCGCTCATCATTACGGAATGTAATGTCAATCCGGTGTGCATGTGCAAAGATGAGTTGCGTTGTTTGCAAAGGTCGCGGCATGGCGGGCGTCAACTGTTGGGTAAGACGTGCCACTTCTGCCATGGATTGCAGCTGCCACTTGCGCAGACGCTTCAGGTATGCTATATCAAATACTTTATCGTGCCCGATAGACTGCCCGATGTATATATCATACTCAATGCCATCGGTGCGAAATTTTTCAAAGTAAAACGGGTATACAGCCTGCAATTCTTTTTGCGCATTATCGAAATAATGATTGAGCTTTTTATTGATATACTGTAGTGATGTTTCCAGCTCACGCCTGTTTTTAAAGGCATCACCTTCCTGCTCATTCAATGCATCAAAATAAGCATCGATCAGCGGACGGGCCGAAGGCACTTCACGATGTGCATGACGGAGGTATGGATTCACTTCCTGCTCCAGAAAATGATTCAATGTGATTTCGTCCTTCGTAGTCATATAACTTTCGATTTGTGCAAACCACTGCTCACATTCAAACGCCAATGCCTGGGTAGCGGGCAGGTTGCCGCTGTTTTTTAGTTTACGCAGCGTTTCGGTGAGTAATGTTAGCTGAAACCTGATATCTTCCTGGATAGCACGATTACGCTCGATCGTAGAGTTACGAATATCGACCGCACCATATAAAGGATATATATTATCGAAGCGAATCGTCTCGATCTCTGCACTCTTCACATCATTGCCATGTTCCTGCAAATGTTTCCAGGCTGCTTCGTTAAACTTCCACTGCACGGCAGGTTGAAGTGGTGTGAACTTATCGCGAATAATATTGTTAATCGTGGACTGAAATGCCTCGCGACTATATTTGAGCAGCTGTGCAATGAGCGGAACAGCATCCTGCACTTTTGAAAATAATCGCTCATCGAACAAAACATCTTTACGCGAGAATATCTCTAACACACCTGTAAGTTCGTGGTGATAATATACAGGCAACAGCGCGAATGAAGTTAGCCCCGCAACCTTCAACATGGGAACAATACGTTCTGTTGATGATGCCTCTGATTGAATCTTGTTGAGCACGATCACGCGCGGATTTTTCTGATAGGCACTCACCAGGGCATTGAATACTTCTCCTTCTATACCTGATTTCTGCGCCGCCAGTATTAACACACTTTGAATGCTCTCTTCCTTATTAACAAACACAGCTTTACCATTCACGCCTACCATTGGTACCAGCCGGAACTCAATGTGCTCATGCCCGGCCATGGTCTTTAAAGCCTGCCCGATGATGCGATACTTTTCATTACTGTATAGATGATTGGCTATAACCTCGCGAATCTTGTCGAGTGCATAAGGCTGTGTAATGTCGCGCAGGGTGACAATTGAGAAGCCTTCTACTTCGAAATTTTCCAACGGGAGCATTTGCTGCAGCATGCAAACCATCGCTTCGGTACCATCACCATCGTGAAGGTATGGCGACAGGGTATCAAACTTTAATTCCGGCAATGTGCTCTTTACACGTATATCTATAAATTGTGTATCCACCTGCACCTGGTAAAACTTCAACAGGTTTGTAGTAGTATCTTTATGTTCAAAGATCAATTCTTTGCGTGCACTCGTAGCGATGCCATAGAAACGTTCGAGTATAAGGCGGTAAATAAACTGCACTTCCTGCCGACCGCAAGATTTGTTACCATTTATAGGCTGTTGGTGTATCATGGTATTTTTATCGGCTAAAAACTGTGAAAGCCGGCTGGTACTGAAAATGAGCGATCCGGGTATTGGTGTACTCAGGCCCCAGAAAAATTCTTTTTCATCAGTAGCCAGGGGTGTCAATACAAAGTATACTATCTCCAACAACTCGCGGTAGCGTGCTATATCATCGGGCGATATAGGTAAATTCCAGGCTTGCTCTTTCTCAAAGCGTTCAATAACAAAGCGATAGTACTCCGACTTTACGGTGCGTTCAGTCTTCAGGCGCTCTTTCAAATAACGAAGAAATGGCTTGAAAGATAACGGAGCATCTATAGAGGCTGGTACAGAATCTTCATGGATCTTTTGTAAAGTAGCTTGCATAGTAAACATCATCTCATCCATCCATAACCATTACCGGGTGATGTTTAATTCCATTCAACTAAAATAAATTGTAATGCAAGGCGATGGAGTGAGTTGGGTGAGTTTCCGAGCGAGATTCAAACGTATGTGGAAACCCAGGAAAATTCAAAAAAGCTCCACAGAAATCACAGAAGAATTAACCATGTATTTATCTGTGTATTTCTGTGGGAAAATTTCTTAGGATTTCAAATCCAACAAGGAACATCGATCAACGAATGTTGAACTTAGATGCACGCTGCCGGCCTATGTATACTCCACCCGTAGCTAGCAGCCCGAAGACTGCGGCCTATTCATACTTCAGTTTCTCCATCGGATTGGCCTGTACTACTTTTAATGATTTCAATATTACTACCAACACAGCAATGATGAGCACGAGCAAGCCAGGCAGCACGAACATCCACCACGACAGCGCCACATGGTTTCTGAAATTATTCAGCCAGTTGTTCACAGTATAGTAGGCAGCGGGCACAGCCAGTATAAAAGAGAGTGCTATCAGCTGTACATATTCTTTCGAGAACATTACCAGTATATTCCGAATCGTTGCTCCCAGTACTTTGCGTATGGCTACTTCTTTACTTTTCCGGTTTACAACAAAGGCAATGAGACCATACAAGCCGAGGCAGCCGATGAGTAAAAAGACCATTGCAAACAACTGGAAGAGCCGGGCATACTTTTCTTCCTGCTCATAGTATGCCTTTACATTCTCGTCAAAGAATCTATACTCATAGATGTGCTCGGGGAAAGATTCTTTCCATATCCGCTCCAGTTTTGCCATCGCCTGCTTCAGTGATTCAGTATTCTGACTGGCCTGAAGCTTTACACTATAATTTCCGTATGACTTTGGATTGGGTGTTATCACTATATCGCCTTTATCAGCTTTCAATGACTGATTGTAATAGTCATTTACTACACCTACAATGGATACTTTCTCCCCCACCATCATTACCTCTTCACCCACGGCTTCTTCCGGTGTTGCAAAACCAAGGTGCTCGGCAAGTTGTTTGGTAACCAGTATACCCCGGTGCGCATCCTGTTCATTCAGATTTCTTCCGGCCAGCAGTTTGATACCAAATACATTCAGATAAGAAGAATCAGCCGCCTGGTATTCGAAGATAACGTTCTTCTCTTTTACATTGCCACCGCGCCATATATCGCGTGCCGAGTTTCTGCGGTTTACTCCTGAAGGCAATGTATAGCTGAAGGAAACATTCGATACGAAGGATTCTGCACGAAGACGATCTTCTATAGTCTGCCGGATAAGTGAATCGCGCTCGGGCAGCGGAAATACCACGATAGCTTCCTGGTTGAAACCCATATCGCGGTTTTGAAAGAACTTCATCTGGCTAACGATGATAAATGCACTTACTACCAGCACTTGTGTAGCGGTAAATTGCACCACTACCAACACCTTGCGGAAACTGAAGCCTCCTACCGTCTCCGTTGCAAATTTACTTTTGAGTGCATTTACGGTGTTGATTCTTGAAACCACCAGCGAAGGATACAGCCCTGCAAAAAATGTTACTGTAACAATGATCAGTCCCAATGCCCCGAGTATAAATGGATCGGTAAAATTATACTGCTGCAAATGCAGGTTTAGTAATGACTGCAAATTCCAAAGCAAGATCTCCGATAATGCGAGGGCTACAACACCGGCTGCCAATACAACTACAAATGTTTCCGTAAGAAGCTGCGATATTAGGCCTCCCCGATGGCTGCCCAGTACCTTGCGCAAACCTATCTCTTTTGAACGCATGGCTGATTGCGCGGTGGCCAGGTTTATATAGTTGATACATGAAGTAAGCAACAGGAACAACGCCACGAGCGACATGGCCAATATCATTTGCTTGCTGATGGTTCGGCCTTTGTAGTTGCCGAACTGTGCCTGAAAGTGTACATCCGCCAGCCGCTGCAACAGATAGTGTCGCGACCGATGCAGCTCTCCCGGTGTATGCCGCTCGTGTACACGCGCTATCTGCGCTTCAGCTTCCTCCTGGGTCATGTTGTCGGGCAGCTCAACAAACGTGTAGTGATCATCGCTCACACTGTTCCAGTCATCCATGGCACGCTTGTTTATCACTTTTACGGTTGAATAGGAGAGCAACACTGTAAACGGGAAATCAGTGTTGTCAGGAAAATCCGAAATCACACCGGTAACTTTGCAATCCGCATCTTTCTCAAAGCGCAACGTGCGTCCGACTATATTTTCATCATCACCAAAGTATTTCTTCGCTATCGATTCAGTCAGCACAACCGAGAATGGTTCTACCAATGCTTTCTCGGGGTTTCCCTGCAACCACCGCAACGGCTTATCACCAAAGTCGAACATTTTAAAGAATGAAGGTTCTACCATTGCCAAACCGTTCATTTCTTTGTAACGCGTTACTATATTTCCATTGGCATCGGGCACTTCCATCAACGCACCACCGAAATATTCCATGGCCGATATATTGCGGAAGGATGTTATCTCATCTTTCATCGCCCACGGCACCGGATATGATATACCTGTACGAAACTCCGACATATCTTTACCGCCTACCCGCACCATACGGTATATATTATCATGGTTGGTGTGAAAACTGTCAAAGCTTAGTTCATACCGTATAAATGTGAGTATAGTAAGAGCCGAAGCGATGCCTATAGTAAGGCCAATAATGTTGATGAATGTATTGCTTTTGTAAGCAAGCAGGCTGCGGTGTGCCATCGTGAAGTAACTACGAAGCATGATGATATTGTTTTGGGTGACAGAATTTCGTTTCCAGAAAAAACGCCTGAGCAGAAAACCCAGAGCATTCCATATATACTTTCTCCTGGCTGCGGCTATATCTTTCGCAGCAAGATCGCTAAGGTATAATTCATACAAATCGCCCTGTATCTCTTCCGCCAAATGCAGCGGAGCGAGGCGCTCGATCAACGAGTCGATCCATGCCGGGGGTTTGGGGATAGGCGTCATGCAGGGGAAGCTTTTGTGATCAAATCCCAGATTGTGTTTCGGGTATCGCGGAGTTCTTCGAGCGAATGGCGCCCATACGCAGTGATCGTAAACAATCGCTTCTTTCTCCCTCCACGCTCTTCAGATGCACCGCCCAACCGCGACTTTACAAATCCCTTCTCTTCCAGGCGATGCAACACAGCATGTACTGCGCTGATGCTGATCTCACGGTTTGCCTGCTTCTTTAATTCTTCTGCGATTGATACACCATAAGCCTCCTTGTTTAACAAGGCTACCAGTAGCAAAACAAGTTCCTCAAGCTCTCCCAGGTAAATGCGTGATGCCATTCATTTTTTCAATTTCAACTTTTGTAGAACAAATGGCTTGCCAACATACAAATACGTGAATTGAAAAGAATTTCGCAGCTATACTGTACACTTGTTGTACAGATGTGACCGATTCCGCACGATCGCGACCGTCTTGCCGCACTGCAGCACAGTTATTCTCTATGCGTATAGATTGAATAGCCAATACCACACTCAATAAAATCAGAAATGAAAGAATCATATATACGGAGGCCTGCACGCAGAAATATACTCTTGCTAACATCATAACGCAGTGCTATTCTGCCGTACCATATACCTTTATCACCGGTCTTCTTCAGGTTTATACCGGCTTGTGTAATAAACGTCCAGCGATGTACGAGGTATTCGTGCGAGATGTGTACACCAGGCCAGAATAAAAGCCGCGCGGGGACATCGCCCTTGTAGCGTTCTTCAAATTGTTCCTTTAGCGAACCATCGTAAAACCAGTCAAAGCCAATACCATATTTACCCGTGTATCCATAATGCCGGGCAGCGTCCAGGCTCATCGATGCGGCCCAGAAATATATATCGGGATGATCCATATCGCGGAAGGTGGTTACAATGCCACCGCTACCCACAACATAAAATTCATACATCGGTTTATAGGGATCGATCGTATAGGTAATTTGCTCAAATATTCGCGGCAAATCTTTCCGCTTGCGTGGGCCTATCTTATACCGGGCAGATGCCTGCAAACCGTATAGATTCAAACCGCGGTTAGGAGATCGTGTTCGCCCATTCGAGAAGTGGTCGATCGATGGGCCGGCAATAAGATCAAAGCGATCTGTGATGCGTAATTCATATTGCAGCGAAAAACCGATCATAACATTGATGGATGAGCCGATAGCTTTTTGTTCCGGATTGGCATACGTGTTATATGCCTTCCAGTTATAGGACAGACCAATTGAGAAATCGTAATGCAATGACGACCGCTTTGTCTGAAGGAACGGTTCATTGAAGAATAGATACGTTGTAAACGGATTGCCTACTATATTTTTAACAGGGCAGAACCAGAATTTACTGATGCCCACTCCATACATTGGGTAATGATGAAGCTGTTGCCACTTCTTGCGGCCATATCCAAAAAAGCCATAGCGAAGGTCGACAGATTGTATGGGATTCTCTTCGATATACCGCAGGCCAGGTGTCTTTGTATCGGTAAGTCTGGATAGCTGGTAACGAAGTTGCACAAAGCTATAGCGAGGCAACGAATCTCCCGAGTGCCGGTCGGCAGCATTGAAGAACCAGTTCTGTGCTGCTGCTACAGAAACCTGCAGGAACAAAAGTATACCGAAAACAATACCACGCATTTCCGCACAAATATAGGTTTGAAAAGTAGTTATACCAGTAAAATACTATCTGTATTGCTTATTCTAAACCTATTTCTTAGAATGTAGAAAAGATTACTCCTGCTTTAATGTATCAACCGGATGGAAGGGAGTAACGCGTATCATTTGTGAGGCCACGACTACCCACACGATGAGCATGACGACTTCCGGGAATTGATCATCGTTTAGCGGCATACGTTGTTACAACAACTCCGCAGGGATAAGCCTTCGAATCGATCAGGGAGAGCATGTGTATAGTCGGAATTGTATTGAATACAGACAATCCCTGTCCGACCAAAGCCGGATTAATAACCAGGTGAAACTCATCTACCAGGTTGGCCTGTACCAGAGCTGAAGCAAACGATGCTCCACCGTATGCAATAATATTACGTCCCGTCTGCGCTTTCAGATTATTGATCTCATAAGTAAGATCACCTTTTGCAAGAACGGTATTCTCCCACACCGATTGCTTTAATGTATTTGTAAAAACAACTTTGTGCGCTGCAGTTATACTTGCCGCAAAACGGGCCTGGTCATTATTTGCTTCTGCTACTGACTTCCAATGACGAATAAAACCTTCTTCAGCCATTTTACGGCTTAGCACTACACAATCGACCGATGCTGACAAGTCGATGTGATACTGCTGTAAAGCTTTATCCCAGCCCCACACTTCGCCCCAGTTCCACAACATCCATCCTGATCGCCCGTTGTTGTCAGCTATAAATCCGTCTACTGACATCTGTATCTGTAAAACAAGTTTTCTCATATCACTATCTTTAGTTTAAAGTATATACTAAAGGTAGGGACATTATCGATTTGCCCGGAAGGGTGACTCTGACATTTTACGATGCTGATTGCGACATAAAAGGTATTCTCCAACAGCCGGAACAGAATTGCCCGACGTCTATACTTGTGCTTCCTTATTATACCGGTTCCTGTATTCCAGCGGTGACATGCCGGTTATTTTCCGGAATACTTCACGAAAGGCTTTTACGTCCGAATAGCCAACATCATACATCACTTCATGAATAGTTCTGCGGCTGTTTTCAAATGATTTCTTGGCGGATTCGATCTTTACTCGCTGCAAATATTCAACCGGTGTGTTGCCCGTGGCCTTGATGAATCGCCTGTCAAAATTACGTCTGCCTACGGCAAACCTCGACGAAAGATGTTCCACTGATATTTTTTCTTGCAGATTACTTTCAATATAGGCTTGTGCCTTCTTTACCATTTCATCGCCATGCGACTTCTGTCCTGTAAAGATGGCAAAGGAAGACTGGCTGTTTCTATCCATCTCGATCTGAAATACTTTAGAACAGAAAATGGCTGTTTGCCGGTCATAATGTTTTTCTACGAGATAAATCATCAGATTCAGAAACGAGTATGCGCCTCCATTGGTATATATACCTTTTTCATCGGTAATCAATCGATCGGCCTGAAGATCTACTTGCGGAAACATCGTTCGGAACGTATTCACTGCAGACCAGTGGGTTGAGCAGCATCTGCCATCGAGCAAACCTGATGAGGCGAGCATAAATGCACCGGTACATATACTGGCCACTTCAGCACCATTTTTATACTGCTTTTCGATCCAGTGTATAAGTGGTTTATTCTTCTTTACAGCCTGTTGATAATTGTGATTAAGGGAAGGGATAATAATAAGGTTGGTTTTTGCTATAGCAGCAATGTTTGTATGAGGCTTTACAGTGAACAAGCCATCATAGAAATCTACCTTCTTTGAAATACCGGCTAGTTCGATCCTGAACAACTCTTTTCTACCGGTATCCTTCCAGTACGCATTGGCCCTGGAAAATATTTTATACGCCCCCACAATACTGCTGAGATTATTCTCACCCTTCGGAACAAGTATGGTAAGATGTTTCATGATCTTTTTTGAAACAAAGATCGAAATTCATGATGTCCAAATCAACCCGTCATAAAGTCCATTTTACACCCCGGCAAAATGCAATACTGGCCATACATTTGAATCCGGAACAACAACAATCAATATATGAATACACAAAATTTCACTGCAACGCTGCTGGTAGATCAAACACCGCAAGAAGTATTCAGGGCCATTAACAATGTTAGCGCATGGTGGGCAAGCGAGCTGCAAGGCAACTCACAAACACTACACGATGAATTTGAAACACGCTTCGGAGATATACATTACTCCAGGCAAAAGCTGGTTGAGATCGTACCCGATAAAAAGGTTGTCTGGCTTGTTACAGATAGTGCATTAAATTTCCTCAAAGACAAAAGCGAGTGGACAGGAACAAAAATAAGCTTCGATATATCACGGCAGGGCAATAAAACACAACTTCGTTTTACACACGAAGGCTTAATACCGGAAGTAGAATGTTTCGAGGCATGCTCATCTGCATGGGGGCAATATTTACAGTATAGCTTATTTCGACTGATCACTGATGGAAAAGGTAAACCCGGATTTCCTCCGGAAAACTGAACATTTATTCCTGGTATACAATACACAACAACCTATATATGACAACGAATACAGTATTAACAACACAGGAAGTTGCTGAACGATTCCATGTATTAGCTCAGCAGGAAAAATGGTTTGAGATTCAGGATGAGCTCTTCGCTGATAATGTGCGGAGTATTGAACCGACAGGCTCTCCTTATTTCAGCTATGCAGAAGGTAAAGCACTCGTTCGTAAAAAGGGCGAAGATTGGGTAAAGCGTATTGAGGCCGCGCACAGCCGCCATACCACCGCACCCCTTGTAACCAATAATCATTTTGCAGTAGGAAGAGAAGTCGATATCACCGTACAAGGATTTGGAAGAATCCAGATCAGCGAATTAATGCTCTACGAAGTGAAGGACGGAATGATTGTATCGGAGCAATTCTTTTATTAATAGAATTCAATACCGCAAGCTTCTATATATTCCGTTATATATAGGCTTGCGGTATAGATGCGCGTTAACCAATGATTTTCTTCAGATTGTTAAAGCTCGTGGTGATGCTTTGCACTGCATCGGCAGGCATGTCGTGCTCGACGAAGTAATGTTGAAGCCCGGCTGTCTTGGCATTTTCGAAAATGCGTTTAAAGTCTACAATGCCTGTGCCTACCGGTTGTGGGCCTGTAAAATCCTTATCGATATCTTTTACGTGCCACAGCGGATAGCGGCCGGGATGCTTCTTGAATAATGCTACCGGATCAACACC
>NZ_DAIQRQ010000007.1:46626-55974 GCF_036786105.1 Ohtaekwangia sp. | reverse complement strand
GGATTGATATAGGGCGTTCCTAGCACGTGGTGCGACTTCCAAGACAACCCAACGTCTTTCACCATCTGTGCAAATTCAGCAGGCTTCATCCCATAGTATCCGCCCTTCATACTAAACGCAGATTCAACTTCCTTATAGCCTATATCTGCAATCTGCTTGAGCGTTCCCTTCACGTCATTGTCCATCTTGGGAAAGAACGTGAAGAGCTGAACACCAGCCGGTGGTAATTTGTCTTTCAATAAAAAAGCTTTTGCGCTGCCAGATAGTACCATAGCGCCCAGCGCCATAGCGCCTGAATTGCGTAGAAATTCTCTTCTGTTTAGCATAGTATATTTTGGGTTAAGTTGCCAGCTGCCGGCCGTTATCGGTTACAAGTTATCAGTTCATAAACTTTTCCGGATAACAGCTAACGTTTAACGTATAACTGATAATTACTCTTTCGTTCCATCGAAGCTAAAGCCCATGGCATCCATTTTCAGCATGGTAACTTTTTTACTTTCGTTGCGGATAAATTGAATGGTTGCTTTTCCATCGGCATCGAATTTATCGGTTGTGTCTGTAGGTTTAATTTCTCCAACCTGGCCACCGGCATCCATGATCAGTTTTCCTTCTTTTACACTTACTTCCAGGAACGGAAAAGGTAAACCTGTCATTTTATATTTACCAGCATAGGCGCTAAGGTCTCCTTCTGTATAATTGATTTTGGATGCTTCTTCGGTGCCACCGCTTTTGAATGTAGCATTCATCAAAATCATTAGCGACTGCGCGGCTTTGGCATCCGGGTTTTGAAACACCAGGTATATATCGTGCACGCCTTCTGTAGGTTCTACCAGCAGGGTTTGAGGTCTGCCTGCAAAGCCACCACCGGGCACATCGCCTATAAATTCTGTCTTGCCAATTAATTTACCTTTGGGAGAATCGATGTGTAATTCTATGAAGCCGCCTTCTGCATTCAGTTGGGCTTTAGGTGCCATCGCCATCAGTTCCATGGCTGTGATACCGGTAAGGTCAACCTGGTTCAGGCCGATATAGCTGCCCGATTTGCTGGGTATAACAAAAAAGTTTCCGCCATACGACATCTTGGTAACATTTTCGAACACATCAAACTTGGTAGGATTGATAGACGGATTGCGTAGCGTAAACGTCTCTTCGGAACCAATGGACGGCAACCCGTTAGCACCACGATCGCGATATGATGCCCGGAAGATATATATACCCTGACCTTTGTCGCCTGCAGGCAATTTAATGGTGTAGCTACCCTTTACCGGCAGTGATTTTACCTTTGGTTTTTCATCGGCCAGGCTCATAATATATTTTATCATCTCCGAAGCATCGGCGGCAGAAAGCTGTGGGTGTGCAGCCATCGGAACATCGCCCCACACACCACTACCACCGGAGATAACTTTCTTTGTAAGGCTTTCTACGGCGCCTGCTTTGCCTTTATACTTCAAAGCCACTTCGCGATAAGCAGGGCCTATTGATTTCTTATCTATACCATGGCATGCCTTGCAATCGCTTCCTTCCATCAGCTTCAATCCCTTCGATATATTTACCGCGGCAGCTTCGGCCGTGCGATGGCCTTGTGCAATCTCTGTTTTGTCAAAGCCTTCTGCCAGGTAATCTATACTTACCACAACCTGCTCCGGTTTAATTTTTCCGTTGGCCAGCGAGCCATCTTCTTTATCAGTTACTTCTACAGTGTAGGTATAGGTTTTGCCAGGGAAGTAGAATGTTTTATTGTTGTTACCAATATCAAACGTAACTACAGGAGGTTCATTTCCGGCTGTGAGCTCCAATGACCGTGTAGATATACCGCCCTTATCATCGGCCACGGTCAGCGTAGCTTTGTATATATCGGCTTTCGAGAGTGTAAGTTTCGCATCCGGTTCATGGATTGTTTTTGCAAAGCCCGTTTTTGATGTAATCTTCCAGGTATATTTCAGCGGATCACCATCGATGTCCTTTGTTCCCTTAGAAGAAAGACTTACGGTAAAAGGAACCGAACCTCCCAGCTTATCAACTGTTAGTTCTATAACAGGCTTACGGTTACCGCCATTATACTCAATACGAATAAGGCGCGCATCATCGTTACCGGTAAACCATCCCGATCCATACTCCAGCATATACAGATCGCCATTCGCTGCAAATTCCATGTCCATCGGGTTACTGAATTTATAGCTCGGCATAAAGCGCTCCATCGATATATAGTTTCCATCTTTATCGAGTGTTACCGCCATGATCCATCCGCGCATCCAGTCGTAGATGAAGAGCTTTCCATTATAGTACTTTGGAAACGCACGCGCAGCTGTTTTAAAATCATCGCTATAAAATACAGGACCCGCCATAGCATTCCTTCCACCCGAGCCTACCAATGGAAATTCTTTAGACTCTCCATAGGGATACCATATAAGTGCTTTCTGTGCAGGAGGCAGTTCTTTTAACCCGGTATTGTTTGGCGAAGTGTTAAGCGGTTTCTCTGCGTTGAAAAATTCCCCAGGCGTATTATTAGCGAAATCAAATTTATTATAGGCCTTGTTGTCGCCAACAAAATAAGGCCAACCAAAATTACCGGCTTTTCTGGCCTGGCCTACTTCATCTTGTCCTGCAGGACCGCGCAGCGAGTCAGGCCTACCGGCATCCGGGCCAACCTCGCCCCAATATACATAGCCGGTTCGCTGATCGACCGATATTCTGAAAGGATTGCGATGTCCCATGGTATATATTTCCGGCCTGGTAAGCTGCGTACCTTTTGCGAAAAGATTTCCTTCCGGTATACTATAAGTGCCATCTGCTTTCGGCTTGATGCGGATAATTTTTCCGCGCAGGTCATTTGTATTAGACGATGACTTCTGTGCATCCCACGGTGCTTTACCCGGTCGCTCATCGATCGGAGCATACGCCACTTCACGCGGGCTCGTATTATCACCCGTTGATAAATACAGGTTCCCATCCTTATCCCACGCAATGGAGCCACCGGTGTGGCAACATTGCTCGCGTTGCGTAGGAACCGCCAGCAGTATTTTCTTTGATTTCATGTCGAGCACATCGCCCACCAAAGTAAAGCGTGCCAATACGTTCTGTGATTTTACCGGATCGGAATAGAAAAGGTATATCCAGTGATTCACAGCAAAATTTGGATCTTTGTTCAGGCCCAGCAGGCCATCTTCGGCTTCAGAAACTTTTCCTTCCTTGTCGGTATATTTTGTGCTTACCGGAATGGTGGCAATGGTCTTAAGCTTTTTGGTTTTAAGATTATACAATCGCACAGCACCATGGCGCTCAATAAAAAGTATACGTCCATCGTTCAGTACACTTAGCTCCATCGGTTCATTCAGCTTTTCTTCCAGTATCACTTTAGAGAAGCGGTTTTCTTCCGGTCTTGCTTTTGAAAAATCGAGCGGGCCTGGTGTTTCTCCGCCCATTGCATACTGCAACCCGGCCCAGATATGGTTTAGAAACAGCGGCTCTGAAAATGTAGCATCGGTGTGGCCCATGGCCGTATAAAAGGCACGGCCGCCATCAAATTCATGATACCAGCTCATCGGGTGATTATCTCCGTTTTTACCACCCTGGTACGATTTCTCATCAATCCTGATTAACACATGTATGGAGGGATCAATGCGCTTGAAGCTATAGAACTCATCGGTTCGCTCAAACTCATCGGGCATCCCTTTGGTAGCCCAATGATCTTTTTCTACAACATAAAATTTACCTTTCTGAATATTGTTCGGGTTCGGATGGTCAAGAAAGTATGCTCCTGCAAGCTGCCCGTACCATGGCCAGTCGTATTCGCAATCTGTAGCGGCATGTATACCGAGGTAGCCACCGCCAGCCTGTATATATCTTTCAAACTCAGCTTGCTGCTCGTTGTTGAGTACATCGCCGGTTGTGTTAAGGAAAACAACTGCGTTATATTTCTTCAGATTTTCTGTTCTGAATTGCGAAGCATCTTCGGTAAAATCGGCAGTGAATCCTTTTTCAGCCGCCATCTTTTCAAACGCTGCTTTCCCGGCTTCGATAGATGTATGGCGGAATCCATCTGTTTTGGTGAACACTAATATGCGAGGCGGCTCCACAACGGGCCGGCTAAACGTAAACATCAGTACAAGTATGGTAATGGCAAGGCTGTAAAAGCCCCTGGTTAGTGCGCTGGACATTTTCATGCGTTTTGAGTAATGATTGGTTGGGTCGAAATCAATGTGTACAAGATACACATTACTTCGAAAACTCCAGAAGCATATTACATAAATGCCATTTTCATTGTGTAGGATGGACACAACAAGTGTTTAACCGCTTGTTTCCTATGGATTACGCTGACAGTACTCTGCCACATGCTCTCTTGCATAACGAAATGTTTGATCTTAATAAATTAATTTCTGAACCTGCAATGTTATTGGAGATGTGAACAATAGACATCGAGTTTGTAAAAACTCATCTGTCACACAAGCAGATGGAAATTTAACAAGAGATGATATGATAACACCGCCTTTATCAGCATCAGGCTGTTGGTTATAGATAGGGTTTACCGATGCTAAAAATATATTGCCAACCGTATAGCTCACCGGGGAAATGAGTGACTAATGGTTTCGGGAACGATGCTATGAGAATAGCAGCAACCTATATCTTAAGCAACGTTAAATTGCAGGGCCACCTTGGGTATTTTGTTGAAGAGTTCGTTACGCACCTCATTGGTTTCACTCAGTGCACGTTTTCCGGCAGCGGTTAACATAAAGAGTCGTTTGCGGCGACCGCCACGTTCGCCTGTGGGGTCACCCATCTTCGAAGTTACATAGTTCTTTTCTTCGAGGCGTTTTAATACAGTATGTACAGCGCTGATGTTAAGACTGCGGCCGGTTTGCCGTTCAATCTCATCCATCACGGCAACACCATACGCATCCTTATATAGTGCTCCTACTGTAAGCAATACCAATTCTTCAAGCTCTCCTAAATATGTTCCTTTCATACTTTTTTATTCCCGTTTTAATACCTCTGCAGGATTTACACTGGCTATGCGAACCGCCTGGTAGCTGATGGTAAAGAAAGCGATAACAATAGCGGTCATAGCAGCGGATCCAAAAAGCCATACATTTATACTTACCCTATAGGCAAAACTTTGCAGCCACAGCGTCATCAGCAAATAGGCCAGCGGCAGCGCCACCAGGTTGGCTATTAAAATCATGCTGAAAAAATGCCGTGAGAACAATACAAATATATGTGCGGTAGAACTACCTAAAACTTTGCGAATGCTCATTTCCTTCTTGCGTTGCTCTGCCATGTAGGTAGCCAGACCAAACAATCCCAGGCAAGCTACCAGTATAGACAGCGCCGAGAATACGATGGTAACACGACTGAGTTTGGTTTCGGCTTTGTAAAGTTTTTCCAGATCGTTTTTCAAAAAGAAGTATTCAAAAGGCCATCCGGGAATCTGCGCCTTCCATTGTTTTCCAAGCCATTCGATTGTGCCCGGAATATCATTACCAGAAATACGAACAGCCATATACTTGATGCGTACATCAAATGCACGAGGCGTTGTATTCAGCTGTAATACCAGTGGCCGAATAGGGTTATGCCGTGACGTAAAATTAAAATCCTTTACTACTCCGATAATGCGATGCGAAGGCCGGTTATTGAACGTTTTGCCAATAGCCGCCTCGTTAGAACCCCATCCCATCTGTTTTACAAACGTCTCATTTACAATGAGCGCCAGCGAATCATCCGTTTTTATATCTTCAGAAAAATCACGCCCCGCTACAATGGGTATATCAAAGGTCTTTGCAAAGTCGTGGCGCACTGTAAGGCGGGGAAACGGGCGCGACTCTGTTTGTCCTTCAAATATATAGTTACCTACCTGGTGCTTGGCACCAAGCACCTCTTCCAGGGCTGTAACACTTATCGTATTCCTGTTTCTCAAAAATTCATTCTTCAACGATTCATAATTCTGCGCTACGGGCGAACGTGTAACCGGAATCATAATAACATTGTCTTGCTTGAAACCAGTATCACTTCTGCGCAGCATACTCAGTTGATCTATAGCGACACCGGTACCCACGAGCAACACAATGGATAATGTAAATTGCACGACCACCAATCCTTTGCGAAACGCTCCGCCAGCTTCACGATTCAGTCGTGTTTTTAATGCTGTGATGGGTTTAAAACCTGAAAGTACTACAGCAGGATAAAGTCCTGCGGCCACACCTACACCCACTGGCAATAATGTAAGCAGGGCAACATAGAAAGGTTCCAGCAAAACAGTGGATTTTACATCCATTTCCGCAAAGGCATTGAATATAGGCAGTATTACAAGCACCAGGGTAATGGCAATGATAACTGACAGCACGCACAACAAAACAGATTCAAACAAAAACTGCCCTACCAGCTGCAGACGATGACTGCCCAGCGTTTTACGCATGCCTACTTCTTTTGCACGATTGGCAGCACGCGCGGTACTGAGATTAACGAAGTTGATGCATGCGATGAGTAAAACAAAAATTCCGATAGAGCCGAATACATATAAAGTAGTTAAACTGCTGTTGGGCTGTATTTCATAATCGAGATGCGACTTCAAATGTATATCGGTAAGCGGAAACAGCTCGAGCTTAACATCATTGCGGATAAATTCAGGGAAATGCTTTTTTACAAAAGCAGGCATAGCAGCTTCCAGGTATGGAGCATCGCTGGCATCGCGCAATAGAACATAGGTCCAGCAGGGATTCCAATACCAATGCCACAACTGAGGTACGCGTGGGTCGTATACCTGGTCGAGTGTGCGAAATGAAATCAGGCAATCAAACTGAAAGTGCGTATTCAACGGCACATCTTCCAGTATACCGGTTACCAGTAAATTTGTATTACCCTGAAACCGCAGATACTTCCCGATAGGATTCTCGCCGCCAAAATATTTGCGCGCCATACTTTGGGTCAGCACAATGGTTTCACGTTTATCAAGTGCAGAAGGATCGCCTTCTATAAATTTAAAATCAAAAACATCAAACACGGTACTATCAACACAGAACACGCGCGACTCATTGAACTCCTTTGTATTATCGACTGTAGCCATGGCCACGGTGGGCGCCTGAAAATTAAAGAACCTCACAGCCTTCAATATCTGCGAGCCATGGTCTGTTAATAATGCTTCGGCTACCGGAAACGGTTGGCTGGCTGAATGCTCTCCTACACCATTCGATTGCAACACTTCATGTACGCGGTAAATACGATCAGCTTTGGTATGCATCCTGTCGAAGCTATATTCGTTGCGCATATATAGGCTGATCAACAAAAAACAGGCAATGCCAATGGCCAGACCGAATACGTTCAGGAAGGAATATCCCTTTTCGCGCACAAAGCTCCGCTTGAATACAGAAAAGTAATTTCGATACATCATAAAGTTGGGGCTGGATTGATTGGACGATCGTTTGATATTAGACCATTTAAAGAAGCGCAGCACATTCCACATATATTGAAAATCAGCTATACGCTGGCCGCGATTCTTGACAGCACGTGCATAAAGCTCATACGCATCGCCCTGAATCTCTTCCAGCAATGCGGGATTGCAATACCATTCCAGAAATCTACTGGCCCATTTGGGCGGTGAAACCCTGTTCATATATATTCCACAAACGTGAAAGTAATGGTATATGTTTCATGTTTGTGGAAAAAATAGATTGTGACAACACATGCCTGGTGGCAGATTGAATCAAGTACAGACTGCTTCTTATTAACTATAGCCAACGAAAGGCTCTTCGTTCCGAACTTCTTTGTCCTTGTACAAATCTGTTCATATTCACAGTTACCTTTCCACATAAATAACCGATACCCAACGCCAATGGATAATCGCCCGACCAATGAACACCATTGTTAACCATGGCATATCCCACCATACCTGTTAAAGCATAGCATACCGGCTTAAGCCATTTCTTTTCCGGGTAATTTGATGTCAATACAGTAACGGTTGCCATCATCGTTGCCAAATGGCCAGAGGGAAATGCATCGTATTTCGAGGTATGATTCTGAAAATTAGAAAAGCTTACCAGCGGACGCCAAACACCGCCAGACGCTGAGGAAACACGTGGGCTTTCCCGACCAGAAACCCGCTTGAAAACCTGGGTTATCAACCCGACCGCTATTTGCGCCTGCATAATCTGACTTGCCGTTTGTAAGGTGCGATTATCACGCTTGATTTTACCATATATAAACATACCTCCACTGAGTATAGTACTTGTAAACCCTTCGCCCAGGGAATATACCGCTGTATTTAAATTACGCGGGGCCTGATAGATGGGTATATATTTAGAACCCATTTTAAAGCCAAGAACATTCGAGTAGACTATATCGCTATTAAGATCTATATTATTACTGAGCTTCTGAACGCCATTGGTTATATCCTGATCAAATGGAATCAAGACCAACGTTGATAACGCTATCGCTGAAAGCACTGGCAAACTTTTCCGAGAAAAAGTTTCCTTGAATGTCATTGAAATTGTTTTGGGAGCATGCGTGACAAATGAGAAGGGTTGTGGTTTGCTGTAACAGAACGTGCTGGTTAGATATTTATAGCATTGAACATTTTTATACTTCAATGAATCTGAAGAATAAATTATAGAATCATACCGCTGCGCTCGCCCGGGGGCAACAAAAATTAGAGTCGTGGAAAGAGCAAGAAGAAATACTTTCATCGTTTACAAGGCTTTATCACCTAAAAGGCTATTACCAAAAGTGTAAACAAATTTTGTACACATTCTGAAGAAAAGTTATAAGCCTAAAACCGCACCCAAGATGTTTATGGGTATAAATGGACGGCAGGCACAATAGCAGAGTATAAAATACCAGGCTATTCAGATCAAAATATGAATACTAATTACAACTTTATTTAAAGAGGGCACATCATCAGAATTGAACAAAGCGATTACTTTTCCAAGGCTCGTAGACAAGTTCTATGCTAAAGCAACGTTTCATAAAACAGTGGTTAAGAGGATAAAGCGTTTTCTTCATCACTGAAAGAAAGTTATAGCACTCGCAGTCCCGACAATAGTCGGGAAAACCCGAAACCTCCCCGATAGTAATCGGGGTGCTCTATGGCAAGATGAGCTATAGGAACTTGAAGGTTTGAGTAAATAAAAAAGACCGAAGGATTATCTCCGGTCTTTTATGGTGCACTCGCAGTCCCGACAATAGTCGGAAAACCCCGAACCTCCCCGATAGTAATCGGGGTGCTCTATGGCAAGATGAGCTATAGGAACTTGAAGGTTTGAGTAAATAAAAAAGACCGAAGGATTATCTTCGGTCTTTCATGGTGCACTCGCAGTCCCGACAATAGTCGGGAAAACCCCGAACCTCCCCGATAGTAATCGG
>NZ_DAIQRQ010000007.1:26468-46526 GCF_036786105.1 Ohtaekwangia sp. | reverse complement strand
ACTCGCAGTCCCGACAATAGTCGGGAAAACCCCGAACCTCCCCGATAGTAATCGGGGTGCTCTATGACAAGATGAGCTATAGGGACTTGAAGGCTTGAGTAAATAAAAAAGACCAAAGAATTATCTCCGGTCTTTCATGGTGAACTCGCAGTCCCGACAATAGTCGGGAAAACCCCGAACCTCCCCGATAGTAATCGGGGTGCTCTATGACAAGATGAGCTATAGGGACTTGAAGGCTTGAGTAAATAAAAAAGACCAAAGAATTATCTCCGGTCTTTTATGGTGCACTCGCAGGGATTCAAACCCCGAACCTTCTGATCCGTAGTCAGATGCTCTATTCAATTGAGCTACGAGTGCGGTTCATTCCGCGTGAGCGGCTGTGAATTTGGGACTGCAAATGTAAAGAATAAATTCACTTCACAAAACACAACGTTTGGCTCTGCCAACAAAAAAGCTATTTTTGAACCTTTATTTTACTGACAGACAGGCTAACATGAGAAAATTCGCGGCTCTATTAATTTTATCAGTTTTATTGATTCCTGCCTTTGCACAGGAAACATCCACAACAACAACTACCAAAAAAAGAACCGGCAGACCCGACATTCCGGGGACTTTTGTGCTGGAGGTAGGTGTGAACCGCGCTTCGGGGGCTCCCAGCAATTTTAAGACTGGCTTCTGGGGATCCCGTACTCTGAATGTTTACTACCAATATGAAATGCGTATTCTGAAATCGAATTTCAGTTTTGTGCCCGGCGTTGGCTTCAGCTTTGAACGCTTTAAGTTCACTAACAAATATACTTTAGACTACAGCGGAAGTACACTAATTATGGTATCGCCTGCGCAGGCGGGCCGCGATGGAACCAAGAAGTCGCAGCTCATTACCAATTACTTTGAAGTGCCGGTAGAGATATGCTTCCGCTCCAACCCTGACGATCCTGCACGCAGCTTCAAGGCTTCTGTGGGTGGTCGTGTAGGGTATCTTTTCGACTCATTCACCAAAATAAAATATACTGAGAACGGTGAAACGAAGAAGCTGAAAGATAAACAGGATTTCAACCTGACTAAATTCCGATACGGAGCTTACCTGAAAGTAGGCGTTGGTAACTTTAGTGTGTTCGGATATTATAACCTGACCAATCTGTTCAAGAATGGCAAAGGCCCTACACAAGACAGCCAGGTAAAGGACTTCAACACGGTTACTGTCGGAATTTCCCTGGCTAGTTTCTAAAAAATATTCCCACTTAACTCATGGAATTGCACAGAATATAGGTTTGTATTCTTCTGTGTAATTCCGTGACATCTGTAGGAGATTGATTTTAAATCCAATTACACAAAGGATCACAAAGAAGATTCAAAGTTTCACAAAGATACTTTCGGATTTTTTCGTCTTCCTGACTTGTATTTTTTCTGTGTAATTCTGTGGGAGATTTTTCACTTCCCTTTAAATACAGGCTTTCGTTTTTCGAGGAAAGCTTTTACCCCCTCCCGATAATCTTCTGTATTGCCCGCTATCTCCTGGCAATAGGCTTCATACTCCAGCATTTCGTCTAACGATGCCGTGGATGCTTTCTGCAACATCTTCTTTATTAGCCCAATGGATTTTGTAGGTGCTGAGGCATAGTAATCGGTATACTCTTTAACTGTAGCATCAAGCTGACCGGCCGGAACTACTTTATTTACCAGTCCGAGTTGAAGTGCTTCACTTGCTTTTACGCGGCTGCCCATGCTGCAAAGCTCAAATGCTTTTGCCAAGCCCGTAAGCCGAGGAAGGAAATAAGAAGAACCCGAGTCGGGCACCAACCCGATATTAATGAACACTTCAATCAACGTAGCTTCTTCCGAGGCCACCACTATATCGCATGCCAATGCCAGTGAACACCCTGCACCCGCAGCCACACCGTTGAGTCGGCCGACAATAGGCTTTGGTAAATTTCGCATGGCGCGGATGATGGGATTATAGCGCTTGTGCAACGAGTCGATAAACGACCGTTTCTCTGCTCCGGAGGCTGCCTTCAAATCCTGACCGGAACAAAAAGCTTTACCGGCCCCGGTAATCACGACTACGCGAACGGCATCATCTTTCGCTACAGCTTTCAGGGCATCCTGCAGCTCGTATGTAATCTCATCGTTCAGGGCATTGTAAACGTCAGGACGGTTCAGGGTAATGGTAGCAACCCCATCCTGCAAAGTATAGTCAATACATGTATAGCTCATAAGCAAATGGATAAGAATATAACAGATACTTCACACGAACGTGACGTATACTAACCCGCCTTTTGAAAGCTTAAGATAAGCACTTTAAAACAAAACCACCATGCCCACGAAGCTGGTGGCAAGACCGAGGATGCCGCCAATCATTACCTCACGTGCTGAATGTACCTGCAATTGCAATCGTGACGACATTACCAACCCGGTAATTACAATGGCGATCAACGATGGGTAAAACAGTGCACCGGTTTCAGACAAACTGTTGAGCGGTATAATAATGCCGATAAATCCCCAGGCTGCCAGGCTATGGATGCTTACTTTATAGAACAGCGTAGCAATCGCAGCGATCACCACCAGGGCATCTGCAATAATCAGGAATTTGAAGAGGTTATCGCCTAGGCTTACACCAGTTTTGGTGTAGAGCAGGTATGTAATCACCACATAGAGTATAGCAATGAAGATAAACGGCAGAATGCGTTCCCGGCGGTTTACAAGGGTTACGCTTCTGATCGAGCCGAACAATTTGAGCATCGCTATATTTATAGCCGGCAACAAAAATGTAAAGCCGAACATAATCATGATAAACGTCCAGCGGGAATCAAGTTTGAGCGGATCGAGCCCAACGGGAAAGTAAAGAGCGAACAGAGAAAACATATAGGTTACCATCAGCAACGGATGGAACAGATAAGAAATTACTTTCGCCAGGAAATTCACGCGATTAATGGATTTAGAGTTGAATGAAAGATCGATCCCGACATCGGTTATAATTCTTTACGAAGTCGCGCAACGGGTATATTGAGTTGCTCCCTGTATTTGGCAACCGTTCTACGGGCAATGTTATACCCTTTATCATTGAGAATCTTTTCAAGCTTATCGTCAGACAGTGGTTTGTTCTTGTCTTCCGCTTCAATAATATCTTTGATGATCTGTTTTACTTCACGGCTGCTCACTTCCTCACCCGAGTCGGTAGATATACCTTCGGAAAAGAAATACTTGAGTGGGTAAATTCCGAAATCAGTCTGCACTGCCTTACTGCTCGCCACACGCGATACAGTTGATATATCCATACCGATCATGCCGGCTATATCTTTCAGGATCATCGGCTTCAGCTTGGTCTCATCGCCTTCCAGGAAGAAGTCGTATTGAAAATCAACGATGGCACGCATCGTCCTCAGCAATGTTTGCTGGCGCTGCTTGATGGCATCAATAAACCACTTGGCCGCATCGAGCTTCTGCTTTACGAACGAAACCGCTTCCTTCAGTTTTTTGTCTTTCTTATCGCTCTTGTCATAAGCCTTGAACATTTCGGTATACGAGCGACTGATGCGCAGCTCGGGAGCATTGCGCGAGTTCAGTGCAAGTTCAAGTTTACCATTGTTGTTGGTGAGTATAAAATCCGGAATGATATACTGGTTCTTTACCATAGAAGGTGCGCTGCTGCCACCGGGTTTGGGGTTCAGCTTCACAATCAGGTCTACTGCATCGCGAACAAACTCTTCGTCTTCCGTTTCCAGTTTCTTCTGTATCTTCTGGTAGTGCTTCTTGGTAAATTCATCGTAGCATTCGGTGATGATCTTCTTCGCAACCGCTACATCTATATCATGGCCGTTGTCCATGCGTTCGAGCTGTAGTAACAGGCACTCCTGTAAATTGCGTGCAGCTATACCGGGCGGATCAAAAGTCTGTATCTTTTTCAGTACAGCCTCCACTTCATCAACCGTAGCCTCCACACCCTGTGAAAAGGCAAGATCGTTTACAATTGCTTCGAGGTCGCGGCGTATGTAGCCATCGCCCTCTATACTTCCCACCAGTTGCTTGCCAATGGTATAAAGCTTGTCATCGAGGCCGAGAAAATCCAGTTGATCCATCAGTTGCTCATGCAACGAGGTAGACATGGGTAGCGGCATATCGCGATCATCTTCGTCATCGCCATCACCCTGCATTTTATAACCGCTGTAATCGTCATCGCGCAGGTAATCTTTAATGTCTACCTCTTCTTCGCTTCCGGAGCTTTCCTGGTAATCCTGCTCTTCCTGGTTATCTTCTGTGCGCTCAGACTCTTCACCTTCTCCTTCTTCCAATGCAGGATTGATCTCCAGTTCCTCTTCGATCCTGGTTTCCAGCTCGGCTGTAGGTACCTGCAACAGCTTGATGAACTGTATCTGCTGAGGCGATAGCTTTTGTTGTAACGACTGACTTAATCCGAGTTTCTGCATTAAAAAATCCTAGTTTTAGATCGACTGATCAAAGACTATGCAAATTTAGAAAAATAGTCCAGTCTGTAGTTAGTATTCACCGCTTCGACCTCGCCAATATCTGGCAGAAATGACGTATTGTATACCCGTTCTGACGTATACCTTCTTTCAAAACTGGCAAGTTTTCACGTTTTTTGCGTCCCTTGTGACCGTTATTCGTTATCCGTTAACAGGTTATCCGACACTGATAACGGATAACGTGTAACGAATAACGGTTAACGGATAAAATTTAACATTCCATGAAACGCATCAAGATCAAAGAACTCCTCGAGACAAAACCTGAAGGTCAAACAGTTACCGTAAAAGGCTGGGTAAGAACCGTACGCAACAATCAGTTTATATCCCTCAACGATGGTTCTACGATCAATAATTTACAGGCCGTAGTGGAGTTGAATTCGATCGATGATGAAACGATGAAACGCATTACAACCGGTGCCTGTATATCGGTTACCGGTGAGCTGATTCCCTCTCCTGCCAAAGGACAAGCCGTTGAAGTAAAAGTAAAGTTGCTGGATATACTGGGCGATAGCGATCCTGAAAAATTTCCGTTACAACCCAAGCGCCACTCGCTGGAGTTTCTCCGCGAGATCGCGCACCTGCGTTCACGCACCAACACGTTTAGCGCCGTAATGCGCGTGCGACATGCGATGGCTTTTGCCGTGCATAAATTCTTTAACGACCGTGGATTCTTTTACATCCATACACCAATCATTACCGGTTCGGATGCGGAAGGTGCCGGAGCCATGTTCCGCGTTACTACACTGGATGCCAACAAGCCTCCACGCGCGGAAGATGGATCCGTAGATTTTAAACAGGATTTCTTCGGACGCGAAACAAACCTCACGGTATCCGGACAGCTTGAAGGCGAAACCTATGCACTGGCATTGGGTGATATATATACATTCGGTCCTACATTCCGTGCTGAGAACTCCAATACGGCACGTCACCTTGCTGAGTTCTGGATGATTGAGCCGGAGATGGCTTTCTACGACATCAACGATAATATGCAACTGGCGCAGGAGTTTCTGCAATACCTGGTGCGCTATGCGCTGGAGAACTGCATGGAAGACCTCGAGTTTCTTAACAAGCGCGCGCAGGAAGAAGAACAGGCCAAACCACAGGAGCAACGCAGCGAACTGGGCCTGATTGATCGCCTGAAGTTTGTAGCAGACAATGATTTTCAACGGTTATCCTATACGGAGGCAATTGATATACTGAAGAACTCCAACCCGAACAAGAAAAAGAAGTTTCAATACCTGGTGGAAGAATGGGGTGTAGACCTGCAATCGGAGCACGAGCGTTACCTGGTGGAGAAACATTTCAAGAAGCCGGTAATTCTGTATAATTATCCGAAAGACATCAAGGCATTTTACATGCGCCAGAATGATGACGATAAAACAGTAGCGGCCATGGATGTGCTGTTCCCGGGCATCGGCGAGATTATTGGTGGCTCGCAGCGCGAAGAGCGGTACGAGCGTATACTGAAGCGTGTAAATGAATTGCATTTACCTGAAAAAGACCTGTGGTGGTATCTCGATCTGCGCAAATTCGGATCGGCGCCTCACGCAGGTTTCGGGCTTGGTTTTGAGCGTCTCATCCTGTTTGTTACCGGCATGACCAACATCCGCGATGTGATTGCATACCCGCGCTATCCGGGAAATGCTGAGTTTTAAAATATATCGGGCGCCATCGTGCTATAATTTACACGAATGGCGCTTCCTTTACCTGTAGCCCCAGGATATTCCCTGGAATTACTTCTAAATTTCGGAGCGCTATGGCAACGCAAAAGGTAAAGTGCGACATCACCAAAAAGGATCTTCATCCTTCCCAGGCTGTAAAGGGCGAGCAAATTCGCCCGGGTATACTTCAGCTCATTCAATCTGAGCACAGCGGATTTACTCCCAACTCCTATATCTCGCTCGATGAGCTGATGAAGTATCGGAAGAAGTTCATGGAACATCTTCTTACCTCCGAAGGAAAAGAATTGTCGAAGTTGGAGCAGGATGTATTGAAAAGTGTAAACGAAAATGAATTGCTCGTCAGCAACATCGAACCAACCATCGACAGCAAGTTGAGTGTTGGCGACCGTCTGGCCGACCGCATAGCAACATTTGGCGGTAGCTGGACTTTCATCATCGTTTTCTTTTCATTTTTACTGCTGTGGATGGCCATAAATGTTTTTGTACTCACCAACCGGCCATTCGATCCATATCCCTTCATCCTCCTCAATCTTATACTCTCCTGCCTCGCAGCTATTCAAGCGCCTATTATTATGATGAGTCAGAACCGGCAGGAGGCAAAGGACCGTATGCGGTCTGAACATGACTATAAAGTAAATCTTAAAGCCGAGCTCGAGATCAGGCTCCTCCATGAGAAAATCGATCATTTACTCTTGCAGCAGAATCAGCGACTGATGGAGATCCAGCAACTTCAAATGGATTTGATGGACGATATACTCGACAAGCTCAATAACAAAAGCAAAGACAGACACGCATGAAGAAGACTTTTGCCAGCGATAATTACTCTGGCGTACATCCTGAAGTAATGGAAGCACTGCTGCGCGCAAACACAGGCCATGCTGCAGCGTATGGTGCTGACGAATATACCGGGCGTGCGATTGCCAAGTTCAAGACGTTCTTCGGAAATGATATAGAAGTATATTTCGCTTACAACGGCACCGGTGCTAACGTACTCGGACTTAGTTCGTTGACGCGCTCTTTTCATTCCATTATCTGCTCAGACCTGGCGCACATCAACGTAGATGAATCTACGGCACCGGAAAAGTTTCTCGGCTGCAAGCTGGTGACAATCCCTACGAAGGATGGCAAAATATACCCGCACGAAATTGAGAGCAAGATACAGCGTGTTGATGACCAGCATCATCCGCAAGCGGGTGTTATCTCCATTTCGCAATCCACTGAATATGGAACAGTATATAGCGTGGATGAAATAAAAGCGATAGCAGCGGTTGCCAGGAAGCATAAGCTATATTTTCACATGGATGGTTCGCGAATCGCAAATGCAGCGGTAAGCCTGGCGAAGGATTTTGCAGCCTTTACGCGCGATGCTGGTGTGGACGTACTTTCCTTTGGCGGCACCAAGAATGGTATGATGTTCGGAGAAGCAGTGATCTTCTTTAATCCGGAGCCTGCCAAATACTTTAAGTACATACGCAAGCAGGGCATGCAGCTTCACTCGAAGATGCGCTTTATCGGGGCACAGTTTGAAGCGTTGCTTTCCAACGACCTGTGGAAGCGAAATGCAGAGCACTGCAACCGCATGGCCAGGTTACTGGAACAGGAATTAAGAAGCTCGGGAATCGAGATAACGCAGCCGGTATACGCGAATGGCATCTTTGCCATACTGCCGCCCACCATTACCTCTGCGCTACAGCAGGAACACTATTTCTATGTGTGGAATGAGCGTACCCATGAAGTACGACTGATGTGCTCGTTCGACACAACGGAAGACGAGATTAAGAACTTCGGGCACACGTTGCGTGGGCTATTGAAGAAAAATCCGTAAGAATCAGGGAAAGTATATACAGTCGATAGAATCGCAGTTATTTCTTAACGAACTTGAATGTGCTGTTGAACTTTGAGTCTTTGTCGCGCATAGCCAACAGGTAGTAACCGGAAGCCAGGTCTTTTACGCGTACTCGAAGCTCGTGTTCATCCACGATTTCAGTTTCGGCAGCCATTTCGTTACCGATAATGTTGTGTAAAGTAAGACGGATATCCTGTGCCTTGAATTGCTCGATGCGCACATGTACAAATTCTACGGCAGGATTCGGGAATATATGGATAGACTTGGCAATATCTACATGTTCAGTCTGTATAGATGTCTGTTCGCGCTCCTGAGCAAGCACCGAACCGGCGGCTACTGCAGCGATCATCACAAATACTAATCTCGCAAAACGCATATCCTGTAATTATATTTTCTATATCTACGACAAATATTAAACCAAAGTTGATCTAAAAAACAGATTCTTACACCTTAGATGCGGCCAACCCCCCAAAAGTTTAGACAAACGTCAAAAATATTTTCACTGCTTAACACAATTTAGATGCTGACCATTGAAAACTTCTCTAAAAAATATGGCGACAGGCTTGTTCTGGCTTTTTCGGTAGTCCGGTTTGAAGCAGGCGCTTACTGGATAAAAGGACAGAATGGCTCAGGCAAGACTACATTTTTTAAAGCGCTGGCAGGACTTCATCCCTGTGGTGGCACGGTGCGTTTTGATGACGGCACAGACCTCCGGCAACATCCGGTGGTGTACCGTAAACGAGTTAACTATAGTGAAGCCGAGCCGCTCTATCCGGGCTTTCTTACCCCCAAAGATCTATTCCGTTTTATAGGCAAAGCGAAAGATGCAACGCCGGATCAGCAGCAAAATCTTATTCGTGCCTTTGGTATCGACTTGTATATTAATCAGCCGTTTGAGACCCATTCAAGTGGTATGTTGAAGAAAGTCTCTGTTGCACTGGCGTTCCTGGGCAAACCACAACTCATCATTCTCGATGAGCCTCTCATCACGTTAGATGAAGCGGCACGTACCATCTTGCTCCGGCATGTGCAGCAACGCATTACCGAAGAGCAGGTAACGTTCCTGATATCGTCTCATCAACTGCTGGAGCAGGATATACTTCCTGTAACGGCTGCATATAGCATTCAAAATCAAAGCCTGATGCCAGTATGAAACCGGAGCGATCGATATTCCATGCCGTTTTCACGCGTGAGTTTTACCGGCACAATGCCAGTTTCTTTTTGCTGGTAACAGGACTGGCTGCGGGCTTTCTGCGTGGCTCCGATCATATAGCACTTGCCGAACTCTTTACCAGCAACCCTTTACTTTTATCAATACCTTTTGCAGTCTGGCTCATCTATACATTGAAAGTGATCGCTTTTAACAGTGAAGCATTGAAACGCAGCGAAAATGAATTTCTCTACACGTTCATTCTGCTGCCCAAAATCGATCAGCATAGCGCGTTGCTCATAACACTCATTAATCAGCTTATGCCTGCTATTGTGTATGGTATATTTCTGGTTATGATCGCTTTGCAACTTGATTTGATGCTATCGGCTGCAGTGATTGTGATTATGCTGGCAGCATTGATAGTATGGGCTACCTGGCGCCTGCATCGGTCGCTTCAGCAACCTGATCTTGAAAGGAAAGTACATCCTGTAAAACGATGGTTCGATCGAACCTTTCACAAGCCTTATACCATCTTCTTTACCGAATGGATTTTACAACGACAACCCTTGCCGCTGATTGGCTTCAAAGCTTTTAGCATCGCTATAGTATTAACGGTATGCTATCTCTATAGCGATGAGCCATACGACCATCGGTTGCTTGCTATGGGAGTTGTTATTTCAGCTACCGCCCATTTTCCACTGCTGATGGAGTTGCACCGCTTTGAGAATTTTCACTTTCCTGTGTTACGGCAATTGCCGCTAAAGTTTTCGCAGCGGGTGCTCTACACGCTCGGCACACTATCGCCACTAATGCTTCCGGAATGCGGTTTACTCATTACTTACTTTCCTGAAAATCTTCCGGCAACTGTATTACCTGAGAGTATACTGCTACTTTTTTCAGTGATTATATTCATCTCTGGCTCGTTGTATGTAAAAGACCGCAAACTGGAACACTGGAATCAGCGAATATTTTTCACAGCGATGGCGTTGATTGCGTTAATTCTGTTCTCTATACCGCTCCCGGTATTTATCGTTGTGCTTTCAGCAGCAGGATTATACCAGTGGAGACGTATGTTCTATCGGTTTGAGTACATCAGCGATCCAATAAATCATGATCGCTGATCTATACTATATTATTTTGCCTTTGAGGATTACGCGATCGATCACCCGACTGCCAAACGCGTACGGCATATAGGCTATACCCGACATAGGAGTTGTGATGTATACATTGGCAACCTTGCCGGGTGTGATGCTTCCATGCGTATGCTGCAGCTCGAGTGCTGCTGCTGTGTTTAGGGTAGCTGCATTGATCGCTTCTTCGGGAGTCATTTTCATTTTTATACAGGCAAGCGATACCATCAGCGGCATATTGCCACTGGGTGCAGAGCCCGGGTTATAGTCGGAGGCTATTGCTAACGGTAATGCCGCTTCAATCAGTTGACGTGCGGGAGGAAATGGCAATCCCAGAAAGAATGCTGCGCCTGGGAGAGCCGTTGGCATTACGGTGCTGTTCTTCAGTGCTTCTATTTCTTCAACTCCTATATTTTCAAGATGATCAACACTAAGAGCACCTGTTTTAACACCTACCTGTACACCTCCGGAGCGATGCAATTGATTGGCATGTATGCGCGGCTTCATACCAAACTGCTTGCCTGTTTCTACAATGCGTTCCGTTTCATCCATTGTAAAGAAACCCTGTTCACAAAACACATCGATATAGTCGGCCAGCTTTTCGGCAGCTACAGCCGGTATCATTTCATCGATGATGAGTTTTATATAATCCGACTGTATTATACCGGCAGGTATTGCGTGTGCTCCCAGAAATGTAGTCTTTACAGTAAGCGGAGTTTCATTCCCGATGCGTCTGGCAATGCGAAGCATGCGGAGTTCATCGCGTGTAGTGAGTCCGTAGCCGCTCTTGATTTCAACAGCACCAGTACCGGTAGCCATGATCTCGTTGGCGCGAAGCAGGGCGCGCTCATATAGTTCATCGTCTGAGGTTTGCTGAAGTTTGCGTGCAGAGTTCAGTATACCTCCGCCCTTCGCGGCAATCTCGGCATACGAAGCGCCTTTGATCTTCATCACAAATTCTTCTTCGCGGCTGGCGGCAAAAACGAGGTGGGTATGCGAATCAACAAAAGAAGGGAATACATATCGGCCGGTGGCATCAATCTCTTCAGAAGCATGTATAACTGGCAGCTCTTCCATGCGACCATACGCCTGTATCACGCCGTTGTTAAGGTGCAGATAAGCATTCTCCAATACCGGCAACTCGCTCATAGCCTTTCCGGCCACACGATCTATACCGGCTGCACGTACCTGCACCAACCCCTTGATATTCCGGATCAATATATCTGCCATGACCCGAAGTAACGCACGTCTCCACAATAATCAAAGCAGACACGGGATTACATGGAGATATAGGCTGTAAAGGCGCACGTAAACACGTACACACCTAT
Source organism: Ohtaekwangia sp. (assembly GCF_036786105.1). Classification (NCBI taxonomy): domain Bacteria; kingdom Pseudomonadati; phylum Bacteroidota; class Cytophagia; order Cytophagales; family Fulvivirgaceae; genus Ohtaekwangia; species Ohtaekwangia sp. The sequence goes on along the minus strand of NZ_DAIQRQ010000007.1, from coordinate 34,909 downwards.
CAATGAAAAACACGTTAATTATTTTCCGAACGACTCAACCTTGTAATCGAGGTTGGTACCGAATACAGGGAAGCAGATCTTGAGCAACGCATAGAACGTTCTCTTCTCCAGTGCGGGGCGATATCCTACCTCTGCACCATACGACCAACCAAACTGACGGTTGAAGCGACCATCCAAGCCGAGGCGGAACCCGAGCTTCTTGGTCTTTAGTGGATCAATTGAATACGTAGCCGTTGAGCCGGCAATAGCGGCTCCGAAAGAATCTTTATTCGTATATATTATATCATCCAGCGTAAGCGAAGGTGCAAAAAGTATATCGGCATACGCAGTGATCATCAGGTCATCTATACCTTCTTCAAATTTATCGAAGTTCACGGCTACGTTTTTGATCCAGCTCATAGAACCGCCCAGGTAAAGGCCTTTGGATGCGATGTTGGTAAACGGATGTACATTTACGAGTTTGCCCGAAGTATTATACTCTTGCAGCGGCAGTGGTTTACCTTCCGCTGTAACCAACACGTTGTTATTCATTTTCTGGGCGCTGAGGGCACGGGCAACATCCGTGGAGCTATCCCAGATTATACCGCCTAAACGCACACCATATATCTTGCGCACTTTGCAGGGTACATCAGCACTCAGGGGTACGCGGGCTGCCCATTTATCCCCCTTATAGCTTTTCTTGTAGAGGAACATTTTGGTTTTGGAGCTTTCCTCAAAATCTTTGATATGGTACGTAAGTCCAAACTCGTAATAGTTAAAAACTTCAGCACGATTGTCTACGCTGCTTTGCTTGCTGGCCAGGTCGCGCGAGAAATCGAAAAACTGCTGGCTATAGGTTTTCCGGAACTGCACCCGGAAATCCATCTTGTCTTTATGATAGTAAACTGCTTCTGCCCCAAACCCTGCATTCACGTTGGTAGCAAACAATTCGCCGTATAGTGGCATAAGTCCAACAAAAAGCTTGTTGACCGAATACGGCTCGTCATATATTTCTTCGTAGGTAACGGCCGTTTTATCCTTACGTTCGCCCTGCGCAAAAAGGGAGACGCTAAGCGTCATGCACGCAGCCATAAAAATGAGAAAGCGATGGTTCATATTACGGGTAGTTGAGTAATAATCAGTAAAAATAGTAAAAGTCAGGCTAAAAATTGTTTTACCTGTATACTCCGGTGCCGGCAGATGTAATACTTTCCTGAAAAAATAATCAATTTGAACGACTTTCGAGCATCTTTTTGAGTTGCTCCAGTTCTTTCAGCTTGCTTTCGATATCGGCTTCCTTCATTTTCCGTTCGGTAATATCTTCAAACATACCCAATACTGCGACTACTTCTCCGTGCTGATTCATTATCGGCACTTTGCTGGTGAGTACCCACGATACATCACCATTGCTGTTCACATTCTTCTCTTCCAGGTTGAGGCGCGCCTTGCGGCTGTTCATCACTGCCATGTCATCGGCGCGATAGGCTTCGGCATGTTCCCTCCACGGCATATCAAAATCGGTATGCCCTACAAGTTCTTTGTGTGACTTGAGACCTGCTACGTTGGCAAAGATCCGGTTACACCCCTGGAAGCGCAGTTCCCTGTCTTTCCAGAATACAGCGCGTGGTATATTATCAATGATCGTTTGCAGCGTTTCCTGTGCATCGTTGAGGCTATCGATCATCGAGTTGATCTTCATGGTATTGTAAGCTACTGTTACCAGATCAGCACATGACTTGAGGAACTCTATATCTTCTTCTGTCCATTGCTTTTGTTCATGCTGATGCTCGCAGTTAATCACCCCGGCAATACGACCTTCATTGAAGAAGGGTACACCCAGTAACGAACGTATATCCTGCGGGTTAAAATAGTTCTCAGTAAACTCGCGAGTCGCTGCATGGGTCAGCGCATCGTTTGCTATAATAATGTCTTCGCGTGTAAGAGTTTCAAAAAAGTCGGGGTAATCTTTTGCCATCAGCTCGGCGCCTGACTCAAATGATTTATCCCGGAGCTTATATAATTTTTCACTGGTCAGCTTATTGCGCAGGTTGTTGAGCGACCATACGCTGCATCGCGATACATGAAGTTGCTGACAAATAGTGGAAGTAATTTTCTCCAGCGCTGCATTCCAGTTACCAGATTGCACATCACGGTTCTTGGTAAGCTCCATTAAAACTTTACGATTTTTCTGGCTGATCTCGTTGCGCTGCTTTTCGCCATCAAGCATGTTCTGGATATGCTTTTCCTTGCGGCGCATTTCTTCTTGTGTGGCCTCCAGCTCTTCCATGTTCTGGCGCATCTCCTCTTCCTGCGCGCGCATCTCTTCGGCCTGCTGCTGAGTACGCTCCAGCAGAACGCGCGTGCTCTCATTAGCCCGCACAGTAGATATGGTAGACGCTATACTTTCTGCCAGTTTTTCAACAAGGTCTATTTCAAATTCCTGGTATTGCCCGAAGGTCGCGAGCTCAATTACACCATAGGTGCGCTCGTTTACTTTCAGTGGCACCAGCAAGAGTGCATTGGGGTTAGAACCTCCCAAACCAGAGGTTATGGATATATATTCCTGCGGCACCTCTACCAAATAGATGCGTGCACCTTCCATGTAGGTTTGACCTACCAGGCCTTCGCCAATAGCCACTCTCTTTTTCAGGAACTTCTTGCGCTCAAAGGCATAGCAGGCTACGAGCTCCAGAAAATGGTCACCTTCAGTCTCTTCGTTCAGCACGAACAAACCTCCCTGGTTGCTCCTGGTATATTTTACAACAAATTTGATGATGTTATCAAAGAGTTCTTCCGTAGAAGAAGTTGATGTGCGCAGTATCTCCCCTATTTGTGCCAGACCAGTAGTGGACCAGTTGCGTCTGCGGTCTTCTTCGGCATTGTTGCGCAGTTTGTTGCGCATATTGAGAAGCGTTTCGCCAAGGCCTGCATCGGCCAGCTCTTGCAGCTCAACGTCATAGTTACCCGCCGATATAGATTCTACAAAGCCGGTGAGTGAATTAACATCTTTGTTTTGTGCTTCCAGCCTTTTGCTGTTTTCTTTTACGAGGCTGTCGCTACTGCTTTGCAGGCGGTATAATATCACACAAAGTACTGCAAACGCTGTTATAACCAACGCAATGGATAACCACGACAACAGATTTATATAAGAGGCATCGGCTTTTACATTTATATCGATGTGGTTGATCAGCTGATCCATTTTCTTCTGGAATGCTTCATAGCTGGCATCGAACTTCTGGTCGAGCTGGCTTCCGGCTTGTTCTGTTGAGCCGGTAGAAATAATGGCACCCGTGCTGTCGCGCTTCGGCTGTGTTTTCAACTCCTGCTGCTTGAATTTCCAGCGCTCTTGTGCTGATTCGGCCAACCGGTCGAGGCTGATGATGGATTCTTTCAGAATAGCTTTTGTTTCTTCATCAATATCGCTTTTGAATTTGCCGAGTTCATTCTCTTTTCCATCATACGCAGTTTGCAATATATCTCTGGAAGTGTTGAACAGCGGCAAAATGTCGCGCTCATAATTGAGTGTAGCATCACCGGTCATCAGCTCTTCAAACCACAAGTGCCCTTGTGTTACACGGTTCTTGATGTTATCTCCCAGTGCTATATAGGGAAGGTTATTCTGATATGTACTGACTGTGCTGCGTTCAACATACGAAATAAGAATGGCGATGATCAGTCCGATAATTCCAAAGGCGATCGTGAATTTCAGGGCACGGTTTTTCATGCAGTCAAAATAAGTTTAGCAAGTAGAGCTTAGGGTGAAAAGTTAGCAATATGACCGTGAAAAAGAAAAAGGATTGTATGGTTTCAATCGAAATAGAATGTTTTGAAAAAGATTGCCCGCGAAAGAAACTCGCACACAGGAGAATACCTGTTGAAAATATAAAAGACCAACGCCGTGGGGAAGTAAAGAACAAGCAATGATTACAAACGGCAGGAATCGGTGATGATCACAAAACGCTCTTACAACGGCAAAACCAGTTTCATACAAATATTGCGACCCATATTATAGATGCCGGAGCGACCGTTGGGCGTCTGGCTGTAATACTCAAAGTACTTGAGCCTGCTCAGGTTAGACTGATATACTTCGTTCAGCAGGTTGTTTACCTGCACTTGCAGTTGGGCGGTGTTGCTCCTGCAATACGATATATCTGCCGAGACGCCAACGTTAAGAACAGCATAGCCGGGTGTTCTTGTCTCGGTGTTATTAATACCCAGGTATCGGTTCTGTGCTGCGGTAAGTTCTGTCTCCATCCGCGCGGTAAGGCTTGTAATATATTTTGAACGAACGGTCATCTTTTGCGACACGTCTGTTACAAATTTTACCGGTGGTATCAACGGCAGGTATTCACCATTTTGCTTGTCATTTTTATATTCTGACTTCCGGTTAAACCCATAGACAAGCGCCAGGCTGTTATCCCAACGAAAGCCTTTTATTTTTTCAGGATGTAACGAGAATGTTGCTTCGGTTCCATACAGTTGTGCTGAAGACTGCTCGTATTGATAGGTCTTGTTTCCCTGTGTATCGCGAATAGGATTATTATCAGCATCTACCAGCAGGGACAGGTAAATATAGTTGGTAACATGATTGTTGAATACACTCAACGATCCTGAAAAGTTGCTGTAGTGGGCTGTTATACCGATATCTTCCTGCAGCGAAAATTCGGGATCGAAGTTACGATTGCCGAGGTATATAATGTGTGCCCCGGGATCAAGTCCGTTGGAAGCAATCTCTGTAATATTCGGAGCGCGGTAGCCCCGTGCTATATTTGCTTTCAGACTTACTTGTGGATTTACCTGATAGGTTACACCCGCGCTGGCCGATATACCGCCCAGCCGTTTCTGGTATTTCGAAAATTGCAGAACAGCATGAGCGGTATCCGGTATAGATACATGCCGGCCGAAGCCTGTAGCAGGATCGGTGCCTACATAAAAATCATTCCATCGCACATCGCGAACATCGTAACGCGCGCCACCGCCCAGTGTCCAGTCTTTATGTTTCCACTTGAAGTGTACATACATACCGGCATCCACCAGGTTATAGTCCGGTATAGGGAAGTCGGTAGCGTTTTTACTCTTGTTGTTCTGCACCATGCCATTAATACCTGCAGTGGTTTCTATGTTGGCAATGGCAGGTGCGTTGTAGCGCAGGCCATAGTTATAAGTGTTCAGCCGCAGGTATAATCCTGCCTGCTGCGGTGCTGTGGGGTGGTTATATTCCCTTCTGTGATTTTGCTGAAAGGCAAATTGAAAATCGATGTCTCCCTTCCCTATCGCATAAAAATTATGCGTATACATACGATAATGTTGAATATGCTGATGCAGCGGCGAAAGCTTGTATGAATTCAGTTCGTCATCCGATACTACAGGGCGCTTGGCTACATGGTCTGCAAGACCTTCGTATATCTGCCTGGTAAATTTCCGGCTTAGCGAATCGCGACTGCCATCGGGTATACCTTGCAGGTTATCGTAGAGAGTAACATTAAAGTGCGAGTATCCCTTGTCGTTGGTATAGCCCAGCAAGGCCGATATATTCTTCTCATCGAAATTGGTATTATAGACACGACCGTCTACAGCATTACGATAATTTTTGGCCACGCGATACGACCCGCGAAGAGCCGCCAGAAAATGCTTGTCACTATAGCCTACCTGCAGCCCGTTGCCAATGAGGTTATTATTCGTTTGATACTCGGATGTAAACTTGCCATGAATCTTTCCATCCTGCTCGTCCGGAATACAGGGAAACAAACTTACCACACCGGCCAGCGCATCCGATCCATACATAAGACTGGATGGGCCTTTAATTACTTCGGCACGCTCCATATTATAGGCATCCACTTCAATGCCGTGCTCATCGCCCCACTGTTGCCCCTCCTGCCGTATACCATCGTAGAGTGTAAGTACGCGGTTATAACCTAATCCACGAATGAAAGGCTTGGAGATGTTGGGACCTGTTTTCACTACAGCCAGACCTGGAGCATTTTTGGAGAGGGCATCGATGATGTTACTTTCTGCTGCCTGCTCCAACGCACGTGGCGATATACCAATAATAGCAATCGGGTTTTCACGCACCAGCGTAGCACGGCTTACACCTGTGATAACCACTTCGTTCAATGTGGTGCCATCTGCATTCAATTCAAAATCAACGATGGTATTCTCTCCATCCACTACGATGGTCTTCTCTGCTTTCAGATAGCCGATGCAGGATACCTGCACCTGGTAAGTGCCCGGAGGTATATTCTTGACAGAGTAACGGCCGGTGCTATCGGTAGCACTTCCAAACGAAGTCTTTGCCAGGAATACAGTGGCAAACTCCACAGCCTTTCCTTCTGACATTACTTTGCCGGATAAAGCAGCCTTCTGAGCAAAACCCGCCGGCATAAAAACCATCAACCACCCCAAAACGATTATTCCTTTGCGTACACAGAACAATACCATACTTTTATAGTTCAGGCTACAAAAATAATAATGTTAGATTGACCTAACAATATCAGTTTGAATGTATTTTCATATTTTTGCTGCATGCTCTCATTAACCGAAGAAAATTATCTGAAAGCCCTGCTAAAGCTGACGCTTGAAAAGGAGACGAAGGAAGCAGGCACGAATGAGCTGGCACAGTTGCTGCAGGTAAAGCCAGCCACCGCGAATGATATGCTGAAGAAGCTGAAGGAGAAGTCGCTGGTTATGTATGAGAAGTATGGCAAGATCTCGCTGACCACTGAAGGCCGGAAACGCGGCATTGAGGTGATCCGCAAGCATCGCCTGTGGGAAACATTCTTATACGAGAAACTGGATTTTACCTGGGACGAGGTACACGAAGTGGCCGAACAACTGGAGCATATTCAATCGGCAAAGCTCGTCGATAAGCTTGACAAGTTTTTGGGTTTTCCGAAATACGATCCGCATGGCGATGTAATTCCCAATGCCAAAGGCGAAATGATCGTGCTCTCGAAAAAGACATTACTGGAAGAGGAAATAGGACACAACTGCCGCATGGTAGGTGTAAAAGATAACTCCTCTGCTTTTCTTCAATATGTAGATAAAGTTGGTCTGCGCATCAATAACGATATAAAAATACTCTCACGGCAATCGTACGATGATTTGATCGATATAGAAGTAAATGGAAAAAGATCGAGCGTAAGCCCCAAGTTCGCTGAGAACATCATCATCGTGTGCAACCAATGCGGAGATACTAAAACACGCAAACCCATACGCAAGCGGTAGCCTTGTTTACTTCCGACTTTCCTTCTTCCTGACTTCCTGTCTCTCTGACTTGTATTTAAAATAAAAAAAGAGGAATGCATCACTACACTCCTCTTTGCTACTCTCCTCACAATATTTTATTCATTTCGCAACGAGTCCACCGGGTTGCTGCGGGCTGCCCGCACGGTTTGAAGGCTCATGGTAAAGAACGCCAGCGCAAACACGGCTATACCGGTGAAAGTTTGATGTAATTGAATAGTATAGTATAGGTAAAAGTGCTTTGTTATTCGCTGCGCAATGAATTGACCGGATTCGCGGATGCCGCCTTGAGCGTCTGGAAACTGATGGTGATCAACGTAGTCATGAGCAGCGTAAGGAATGCCAGCATAAATATCATCGGGCTCACCGTAACGCGTGTGGCAAAATGTTCCAGCCATTGATTCGCTCCGATCCAGGCCAGCGGTATAGCAATCGCATTCGAGGCAACTACCAGCATCAAAAACTCTTTCGAGAGCAATCGGGCAATCTGCCATACATCGGCACCCAGTATCTTTCTTACGCCAATCTCTTTGGTGCGTGTCAGTACCATGAACGATACCAATCCCAGTAAACCGATCATGGCTATGATGATCGTTACCAGCGAGAATAATCCGAATACTTTTACCAGCTTCAGCTCAGCCTGATATTGCCGTTCAAAATCCTGATCGAGAAAGAAGTAGTTAAAGTCATAGCCAGGAAAATGCTTTTTCCAAAGGTTCTCGGTTTGCCCGATCAGTTGTTTTGTATCGGCCGCTTTAAAACGAATACCATAGAGATAACTATTGGCAGAATTATAATCCATCACCATCGGGCCTACGTTTTGTTGTAATCCATACTGGTGATAATTCTTTACCACACCAATCACTTCGCCTTCCGGATAGCGCGAAGGTGATGTGATCTTTTTACCAATGGCTTCCTGTGGAGACGACCAGCCAAACATAGCCACTGCTTTTTCATTTAATACCAATCCGTCTTTTAAAAATGCAGCGTGATCACGACTGAATGATTCACCGGCAATCATCTCCAATCCCAATGTCTGTATATAGTGATCATCCACTGCCATATACTCTACGGAGATTGCATCATCGCCCGTTTTCCCTTCCGGATAAGCGATCTGCCCCGACCATCCGGGATTGCCCGGCAATGAGTTGGTATAGGTAACATCTTCCACGGCTGTGATAGTGCGCAATTCTTCGCCAAATGTTTTGAAGGCTTCCTGA
>NZ_DAIQRQ010000007.1:0-26368 GCF_036786105.1 Ohtaekwangia sp. | reverse complement strand
CGTCTTTGGCAAAACCAAGTTCCTGCTCCTGCATATATCTGAGTTGATCCACTACGATAAAAGTACCGAGCACAAGACCCAATGAAATAACAAACTGAAATACAACCAGGGCCCTTCTGAGTTGCACACCGCGCACACTGGTCTGCATCTTTCCTTTCAATACTTCGGCAGGGCGCAAACCCGACATGATCCATGCAGGATAATAGCCAGAGAGCACCGTAACCAGCAACACCAGCACTATCATACCGAGCAGCACTTCGGGTCTGAATAGCGCGCTTAATATATAGTTCTTATCCAGCAGTATATTAAAGAATGGCAGCAATGCAGCCGTAACGATAAAAGCCAGTAGTAACGACAGCATGGTAAGTATAAATGACTCTCCGAGGAACTGGCGCACAAGTATAGTTCGTGTCGAACCTACAACTTTGCGCAGCCCTACCTCCTTCGCGCGGTATACCGAGCGGGCTGTAGTGAGATTTACAAAGTTGATGCAAGCCAGCAGAATTACAAATGCTGCAATGGCTGAAACGAGGTATATACGCTCGATGCTCCCTGTTGGGCCCATCGGGTTTACGCTGTGCGTTCGCAGGTATATATCATTCATAGGGGTGAATATTACTTTTGCTTCTGCTCCCCATTCCTTGAGCATGGCACCGGCACGATCGGTATATATATTGGCGGCTTTCGCTTTGAAGGCTTCAACATCGGTTCCTTCCTTCAGCAGTACATAGTTGTTGATATTAATATTTCCCCAGCCATCATCATACGTAAAGCGTGGATCGAACAGCGGGAAGGTGGCAAAAGATATAGCCATGTCCAGCTGAATATGCGAGTTGGAAGGTATATCGGCCATAACACCGGTAACCATAAACTGCAATGTATCCGATAATGTTATATTCTTGTTGAGTGCATCTTCACCCGGAAAGAGTTTCTGTGCCAGCGACTGCGTGATCACAGCTGTATACGGCTCTGTCAATGCTTTCTCCGGATTCCCCTCTGTCAATGGAAACGAAAACATGCTCAAAAACTCGGGCGATACAAAGTGTATCTTCTGTCGGATATGTTTATCACCATGATTCAACAGCAGGAAGGAAGCGCTCTTGGCATAGAGCACCGATTCTACTTCGGGAAATTCTTTTTTCAGAATAGCTCCTACTGGCCAGGCATTGGTGGGATAACTGTCTTTCTCACCGGAAGCAATTGCGTAAAAATTACTCTCTACACGATAGATGCGATTGCGATTGGCGTGAAAGCGATCGTACGACAACTCGTCCAGCGCATACAACATAATGAGAATGCCTACAGCCAAACCCAACGCCAGACCAAAAAGGTTGATCATGGCATACCCTTTAAACTTCACCAATGAGCGAATCGCAATTTTGAAATAGTTTGAAAACATGTGGTTTGATTTAATTTATAACTGATACACATCAATCGTTATCCGTTACAGGTTAATCGTTATCCGAACTGCTAATAACGATTTCCCTGTAACGGATAACGGTTTAACCTTATTCACTGCGCAACGAGCGGGCAGGATTGGCACGCGCTGCCTTAATAGCCTGAGAGGCTACAATAAGCAGGGCAAACACCAGTGCTACTATACCGGCCACGGGCAATATCCAGAGTGGAACACTGATGCGGTAAGGATACCGTTGCAGGAACCAATCCATAAACCACCAGGCCAGTGGCGCAGCTATACAAAATGCAATTAAAATAAGGCGCGAAAAATCTTTGGATATCAACACGACAATACCTCCCATCGAAGCACCTAATACTTTGCGTATACCAATCTCTTTGGTGCGCTGCTCGGCTGTAAAGGCTGCAAGGCCAAACAAACCAAGGCAGGTAACAAATATAGCGAGCACAGCAAACACATTCGACAGATCGCTGATAAGGTTGATCGTAGAGAACTTCTTATTAAATTCCACGTCTGCAAAAGCATAATCAAACGGATAGGCCGGATTATATTTCTTCACAATCGCCTCTACTTCTTTCATCGCTTCCATAATCGGCTTATTCTTGCTCAGTCGTACCGTTACAAAGTTAGAAGCATCCGGACGCAGCACTACGAACATGGGCGATATCTCACGGAACACATTTCCCATCAGTACATCGTCTACTATACCAATCAATGTATACTTCTGTCCCCAGATAGTTAGTTCCGTCCCGATCGGTTCTTTCAAACCCATTACATCGATGGCGGCCTTATTTACCAGCACCGCTGCCGTATCGCTTTTGAAATCTTCCGAAAAGTCGCGCCCCTCCAGCAATTTCATTCCCATTGTTTTCGTATAGTCATACTCGGTTCGCATGGTAGAGAACAACACGCGCTGGTCGGCAGGTTTGCCGGGCCAATCAACAAAGTTATTTGACCATATTGAAGTAATGGGGCTTTGTGATTTGGTTACGGATGTAGCCAACCCGGTGCTCAGTAATTCGCCTTTCAGCGACCGGTAATTTTTGTCGAGGTCGGCTGTGCTTTCAATCGTTACGAGACGTTCCTGATCATAGCCGAGGTCACGGCCTTTAATATGTTGTATCTGCTGATGTATCACCAGTGTGCCAATGATCAACAGGATCGAAAAACCAAATTGCAATGTTACCAGCACCTTGCGCGGCAGCGATGCACCTTTACCGGTATTGAGTTTTCCTTTCAACACCGTAGCCGGTTGAAACGAGGAGAGGTAAAATGCCGGGTAGCTTCCGGACAGCAGACCGGTTGTAGCGGCCAGCCCTGTTACGAATATCCACAGAAAGGGCGATGTAAAATCAAGTTGCAGATTCTTCTCAACAAGTTGGTTATAGAACGGTAATGCTACTTCAACAATCACAATGGCCAGCACCAGCGAAATACCGGAGATGAGCAACGATTCTCCCAAAAACTGGCCGATCAATTCTTTTCTGCGCGAGCCCACACTTTTGCGCACGCCTACTTCGCGCGCTCTGCGTTCAGATCGTGCCGTAGACAGGTTCATAAAGTTGATGCATGCGATAATCAGTATAAATATAGCTACGGCCGCAAAACTCTGAACGTAATCGATCATGCCGCCTTCTTCCTGGCCTGCTTTGAACGAACTATATAAACGCCAGCGACTCATCGGGTACAGAAATACATCACGGCGCATGTTGTCTTCCTTGATATTATTTTTGATAAGATCACGTACATGCTCATTCACGCTGGCTACATCAGTACCCGGATCAAGCTCTGCAAATACCTGGAAAGAAAATTCCTGCCAGCTGTTCTCCGTTTCTTTTATCCACCCGGCATATTGCTTATAGTATGCCCACGGCATCAGGCAATCAAATTCAAATGAAGAATTTTTAGGTACATCTTTTAATATACCCGACACTTTCAATTCAGAAGCATTATCAACGCGAATGATCTGGTTGATGGGATCTTTATCACCAAACAACGCTTTCGCTGCCGATTCGGTGAGCACGATAGACGATGGATCATCGAGCACCTGACGTGCATCGCCTTTTACTAACGGAAACTTGAACATCTCCAGGAAGTTCGGTCCTACATAATGGCCTTGCTTCATGATGCTGTTCTCGCCTACTGTGAGCAGGTGTTCTCCGCCCCAATCGCATAGCGTGGTAAACTTCACATGGCTGTCGGCATGCTTGATAGCTTCAGATAAAGGCTGAGGCACCGAAGTAAAGGAGTTAATCGTTCCATCGTAATATCCATGTATCCATGCCTGGTGTATTTCCCGGTAATTGGTATGGAAGCGATCATAACTTACTTCATCATATACCCATAACAGGATCAGGATGGTACAGGCTATACCAATGGCCAGCCCGGTGATGTTAATGACGGAGTAGATCGCATTACGCTGAATATTACGCAGTGCTATTTTGAGATAATTCTTGAACATATAGTGGGTTTCGGGATTAACACATACTCTATTAATATACTTTATGCGCAAGGCATTTCTGACGGAACATCATTCACAATACATATACTCACGCGGGTCCAACGGGGGGCTGGATACCGGCTGGTTAACAGCAATCCAAGATCAATGCCATGAACAGAATATGCGGTTTCTTAACTATTATTAGCCCTGAAGGTATTTTTAAACGATCAGATGTGAACGGAGATGTCCGGTAGCGGTCGATTTTATAAGCTAAAAGCTTAAAGTTTAAAGTTCAAAGTGGGAGGAGGTGCGTCAGGGCTTTTGGAATTTTTGCAGGTAATCGTGGATATAGGTGTCGATGTGTTTGCGCTTGTATTGCATAATGAAGCGCGGGTGGGCCAGCGGTATAACTTCTTTGAAGAAGCCATGTTTTTTGTTGATAGACGAAAGATAATTGAAGTTCTTCCCTTCACCGAGGCAGTAACAGCGTTCGCGGTTTACGCCGAAGGCGAGTTGCTCACGAATGCATTGCAACATAAAAGGCTCTGCCGCTTGTTGCAATTCACGGAGGTCGTAGTAGTTCAGATTCTTGCCGTCTTTTGTAAAACCCAACGGACTTAGCGCTGTAATATAAAAGTCGCCATAGAATTTGGCAGGGCCGCCATAGGCATTGATCATCCTGTATATATAGTCAGCAGAGAGCTCTACTTTCTTTTTGAGATCGTTGGGTATACCGATCTGTTCCAGCTTTACCGGATCGGTAAACGGTACTCCGGTTACGCCACCACCAAATCGCCCCGGGTTTATACCGAATATGAAGCTTCGTGGTTGAGTGTCGTTATAAAATTTCTGGTAGAATTTTTTACTGAGCGCATAAGCGGTTTCATCCTGGTAAGGATTCATCACCTCTACACCTGGCGGCAGCTTTGCTTTTATTGAAAGGCTGCGATAGAACTTCAGTATATTTTCAGCATTAGACATAAATACATTTTCTCCCACAGATCTCACAGAATTACACAGATAAAACATAGAAAAAAAATTCTGTGTAACTCTGTGAAGTCTGTGGGACTATTTAAAGTTCAAAGCTGCTTTTGTAAAATTCGTTGCGTTGCACATAATCGATCAGATCGAGGTAAAAGGGGTGTGATCCGAGTGTAGCACTATCGCCTATCATAATTAATTTCTTGCGGGCACGCGTCATCGCTACGTTCGTTCTGCGAATGTCACCAAGGAACCCCACCTCACCTTTATCGTTGCTGCGCACAAAGCTGATGGCAATTACATCGCGCTCCTGTCCCTGAAAAGCATCTACCGTGTTGATTGAAATAAGTCCATGCAGCGGCTCCAGTATCGATGAGCCTTCTGCAAGTTTCAGCAGGTAATCAACCTGTGCTCTATAGGGTGTGATGATGCCAAGCGTGATGGACTGTTGCAACCACTCCTCTGCTCCTACCTCTTCTACGAGTTGTTCCACTTGTCGCATGAGTAAATCTGCTTCTTCTTTGTTATAGCGACTCAGTGTTTCTTTATCCTGTTCTTCGGCAAATCCTGCACCGGCCGTGTCTATAAATTCTACCGGTGATTGATTCGGTCGCAGCAACGCATGCTTTACTGAATCATGCGCTATGAGTTCGTCATTATAAAAATACTGTGATGAAAATTTCATGATCGCCTCGTGCATGCGGTATTGCACCTGCAGCATAGACGATTGCTCCGGATGTTTCTCTATACCTTTCTCGAAGAGCGTTCTTGCTAGTCCGGCCCGCGCTGCTTCATTGGATTTTATAGTAGGCGGCAACTGCAGGTGATCGCCTGCGAAAATAACACGCTCCGAGCGGAGTATAGGAATCCAGCACGCAGGCTCAAGCGCTTGCCCGGCTTCATCGATAAAAACAGTTTTGAATCGTTTGCCACGCAATGTCGGGTGCGATGATCCCACCAGCGTGCTGCAGATCACATCGCTGTTTTGCAACAGATCATTAATGATGTAGAACTCCAGCATATCAGCATCGGACTTCATCATCTTTACTTCCTGCTTGAGCAATCTACGTTGCTCGCGTTCATGGTGACCGAAGTTTCGTTTATACTTGAATGCCTGCGCACGCAACTGCTCCATGCGCTTGCGTATCTCGCGCAGCTCGCCATAATTACTATGTGCCGCAATGCGGGCATCCATCGTTTTGCTTAGTGATTGTTCGGTAACACGGGCCGGGTGCCCGATGCGCAATACAGAAAGTCCCTGCTCCGAAAGTTTATCGGCCAGCAAATCAACGGCTGCGTTACTGGGTGCGCACACCAATACCTGCTTCTCTCTTTGTACCGTGGCAATTATAGCCTGCACCAGTGTAGTAGTCTTGCCTGTGCCCGGGGGGCCATGCACGAACGCTACATCATTTGTCTGCAATACTTTCTTCCAGGCTTCCTGTTGACTCGCATTCAAAGGAGCAGCAACGGGTAATGCTGGTATATCTTCAGAAATATGTTTGGAGCTTTTTTCATTTCCCAACAGCAATTCCCGCATAAATGCTACGCGATTTTCTTCCGCGCTGATCACGTCTTTCAACGCTGCTTCCATTTCGCGATAAGTCATCTCATCGAACATAACATCTATACCGAGTAGTCCGTCTTCGATCCAGTCGGGCAGATCATCGCTGTTCAGCGTTATCTGCATCACATGGTCGCGAACATAATTTACCACACCGTTCACATGATCGCGCTCCGGCTTGCCTTCTGCATTGGAGAAAACGCTCACCGACTTTCCACTTTGAAAAGCATGCGGCTGCTCCAGGTTGTTGGTGCGCTCCACTTCAATGATGAGGCGCTCACCCGTACCGATATAGTCGCGGTTAAAACGCAACGGATACCATGTAGTGCCATCTTTGGTGCGATCGTGTACAGAACGCAACAAAACTTTCTGACGATAATATTCCAGGTCTGCCTGCCGCTCCAGCTTGATCAGTTCGAAGGTCTTTTGAAGTTGTTCGCGCGAATTCATTTGGGCGCAATATAACAACAATACGCATTGCCGATCAGGCCGGAGCGAATCAGATTACAGGAATGGTCAACAGGGTTTCTGCTTACCAATGCCAGCCTTGTCGAGGATTATTTCCAGCGGGCAAAACCGCGTGAAGGAAGATTGCAGCAGGTTCAACCCGACAAACGCTGCCAGTGCCAACCAATAATAACTTACCAGGTAAGCAAGCACAACACTGGTGAGCACCAGGGTGCCAGCAACGGCCCTTACAATTCTCTCTTTCATGATCTTTCGATTTATTAACTCGGAGGTATATATTTATCTGGATTGATGGCGCATCATTCGATAGTACAGCAGTGGCACTACCAGCAAGGTTAAAAAGGTGGAAGTAATCGTTCCGCCCATCAGCGAGATTGCCAGCCCCTGAAAGATGGGATCGAATAGTATAATAACCGCACCCAGCACCACTGCACCCGCTGTAAGCAATATAGGCGTGGTGCGAACAGCGCCAGCTTCGATGATGGCTTGCTTCAGCGGTATACCTTCTGCCAGTCGTATATTGATGAAGTCTATCAGCAATACTGAGTTGCGCACCATAACACCAGCCAGTGCTATAAATCCGATCATGGATGTAGCGGTGAAATACGCGTGCAGCAACCAGTGACCGATTACTATACCAATTAACGAAAGGGGTATAGCGGCTAGCATTACTACCGGTACTTTAAAGTCCTGAAACCAACCAACAATCAACATATAGATCATGATGATCACTACTGCGAAGGCTATACCAAGATCGCGGAATACTTCGTAGGTGATCTGCCATTCACCATCCCACTTCAACATAAAATTATCTTCCGACTCCGGTTGATGGTTGAATGATTCTTCCAATGTATAGCCGGTCGGCAGGTGGATCGTTTTCAGTTTATCAGAAATTTCCATCATGGCATAGAACGGACTTTCGAGGTCACCTGCCAAATCGGCCAATACATATACCACGCGTCTTTGATTCTTCCGGTATATACTCTTTGCTTTTGTGGTCTTGCGTACCGCTACCAGATCGCCAATAGCAACAGATTGCCCCTGACTGTTGAGTACGTACAAGTTCTTTATATTCTGTATATCGGATTTATCGCTATCGTTGAATTGCAAAACTATATTTACCGGGTCGAACGCCACCGGGCTGTGCACTACACCGGCCGGCATACCCGAGAGGGCTGCGTTTACCGTGGCTACAATTTGGGCGGGTGCAACGCCTTGCAGCATGGCTTTCTCTTTGTCAACCTCGATCGAGTATTCGGGTTGATCGGCTTCTGTCATCCAATCAACATCTACAATACCTTCTGTCTTGGTTACCAGTTCTCTTACCTGTGTGGCAATACGCACTTGTTCGTTATAGTCAGGTCCGTAAATCTCTGCAACAATAGTCGAAAGCACAGGCGGGCCGGGCGGTACTTCCACCAGTTTTACATTGGCGAGATACTTAATCGCCATTTTCTGTATAGCCGGGCGCATCTGTTTAACAATCGCATGGCTCTGTACACTGCGATCTTTCTTATCGACAAGATTTACCTGTATATCAGCAACGTTGTTTCCTGTGCGCAGATCGTAGTGGCGAACAAGGCCGTTAAAACTGATCGGCCCCGCTGTGCCGATATAGGCCTGATAATTTTCTACGAGTGGTTGCCTCGCTATATATTGTGCTATCTCGCGGGTTACGGTTGCCGTACGTTCCAGTGTTGTTCCTTCCGGCATGTCGATTACTACCTGAAACTCGTTCTTGTTATCGAATGGTAACATCTTTACAGCAACCCACCGGGTATAAAAGAATGATACAGACGCCAGCAGTATAACTACAGTTACTGCCATAAAAGCCCACCGCTTCCAGCGCGTTTCCAGCATGGGATTAATAAAGGCTTTATACAACCGGTATATCTTCGACTCTTCCAGCGCATGTATCTTCTCATCGTGATGATCTTTACCGCGCAGAAAAAGGTAGCCTAAGTAAGGCGTGAGTGTAAGCGCCACCACCAGCGACAGCAACATGGCAATGGATGCACCAATCGGCATCGGGCTCATATAGGGGCCCATCATTCCCGATACAAATGCCATCGGCAACACAGCAGCAATCACTGTGAAGGTTGCAAGTATGGTTGGGTTACCCACTTCGTTAATGGCAAAGATAGCTGCTTGTAAAAAGGGCAATCGCTTCATCTTGAAATGCCGGTGCATATTCTCGGCAATAATAATTGAATCGTCTACTACGATACCAGTAATAAATACCAATGCAAACAAGGTGATGCGGTTCAAGGTATAGTCGAGAAAATAATAACTGAACAGCGTAAGAGCAAAAGTTGCCGGCACCGACAAGAATACTACGAGCCCACCGCGCCACCCCATGGCCAGCATAACAAAAGCAGTAACGGCAACAATGGCTACGAGCAGGTGAAGCAGTAACTCAGAAACTTTCTCGGATGCGGTATGTCCATAGCTGCGTGTTTCGGTTACCTGTACATCCGGAGGGATCAACTCTTTTTTTAATTGCTCAACCCGCGTTGCAATTTTCGATGCTATATTCATGGCATCTGCGCCTTGCTTCTTTGCAATCGCCAGGGTCACGGCCGGATATTCTGATCTATACTGCGAAGCTTTTCCTGCATTGCGTTGCCCGTAACCATACACTACATAGTTTGTTGGCGTTGCTGCACCATCTTCTATCGTAGCCACCTGTTTGAGGTATACCGGCTTGCCATGGTGCGAACCAATAATAAGCTCCTCCACATCGCCGGAGGTATGTAAAAAACTACCAGCCTCAATAGCGAACACGGTATCCTTCCGAAGAATAGATCCGTCTGATGCCTGCGCATTGCCTGCCTGCAACTGATTGCTGATAGACAACAGGTCTACATGACTTGCTGCCATCTTCTCCTTATCCAGTATAACCTTTACCTGCCGGCTGCGCCCGCCGATAATATTGATCGCAGCAACATCGGGAATCTTGCGGATTTCATTCGTAACAGCCTCCCCTAATTGACGAAGCTCATAATCACTATATTCCTCGCTCCACAACGTAAGGCCCATCACCGGAACGTCATCTATAGCGCGTGTCTTTACCAAAGGCATCATTACGCCTGCCGGCATCTTGTCCATATTCTTCATCAGCTCGTTATACAGTTTTATCAGCGAGTGTTCTATATCTTCGCCTACGTAAAACTGCACAATCAGCATGGCCTGTCCTTTCATGGAAGTAGAGTATACATATTCCACTCCTTTTATACCGGATACTATTTTTTCCAGCGGTCGCGACACGCGGGTCTCCACTTCTTCCGGCGATGCCCCGGGATAACGCAAAAATATATCGGCCATTGGTATAGCGATCTGCGGCTCTTCTTCGCGGGGAATCAACCACGTGCTGTAGGCTCCAATGAGCAGAAACCCAATCATGAGCAGGATCGTTAACTTCGATTGTATAAATGCCTTTGCTATATTTCCTGACAAACCTTCTTTCATAGAATGTATCGTATTTTATATTTCTGAACGTATTCTACTTGACAACAAGCGGAACACCATTGTATAGTCGGCCCTCGGCAGATAGTATATAGGCTTCATCGGCACGAAGTCCGGAAAGTATCTCTACCTGTTCGCCGTACACACGGCCCGGCCGCACCCAGCGAAGCAAGGCGGTAGTATGCTCACTCACGGTATATATACCGGCAAGCTGGTCTTTATGCACCAGTGCAGAGGATGGAATCAACACCGTTTCGCCTGCATGCACTTTTGCGGTTGCATCAACAATCGACACCTGCACATACATGCCACTGTATATATTATCGCTTTCCGGGAGACTGATCTTTATCCGGTAACGACCTCCATTCATGTGAGAAGACGGGCTTACCTCTGATACCTTACCTATTATCGTGTGTCCGGAAGACTTGATCGTCACCGATGCGCTCATCCCTTCACGTATGCGATCTATATCTTCTTCGGCCACGGAAGTTGTTACCTGATATTTACCGGCCTGTTCCAGCACCAATATAGGCGCTCCGGGATTAGCCATGCTTCCGGTATCCTGGTTTCGTTGCACAATTACACCTGCAAAAGGTGCTTTAATCTGTGTATAAGCAAGCATCGCTTCTGCCTCACGCTGCATCTGCCGTGCAGCCTCCGTTTTGGCTTGTATTGATTGAAGATGGAGCGCCATATTCTCAACTTCTTTTGCCGATGCACTTTGTTGTCTATACAATTCCACGTAACGATCGTGATCTTTCCGGGCATCTTTCAACGCTGCTTCTGCTTCGTCAACCATCGCTTGTGCCTGCGCTCGCTTTGCCAGTATATCAGCATTGTTAATGGCAACGAGTAATTGACCGGCTGCTACATGATCACCGGGGGTTACATATATAGCAGCGATGTAGCCCATCACGCGAGTGCTAATAAGTGCTGTTTCTGCTGCTTCTATCTGCCCACTGCTGCGAATACCGTCTCCTTCTTTTTTACCGGCTGTAGCTACGGTTACTTTTACCGGTATATCAGCTGTTATCGTGTGTTGCTTCTCTTCGTGAGAACAGGCTGCTAACAACATAGCGGCCGATACCAACAGCGTTATGCTGCGATGAGTATATATTTTCATAAGAATCATTTTACTTTTCTGAAGTGGATGTTAGAAACTGTATATAGGCTACCGTGGTGTTGTATTGAAATATAGCCTGTGCCTGGCGGAGCTTTTGCTCCGACACCAGGGCTTGCGCCTGCAGAAGATCGCGCACCGTTACCAATCCCTGCTGATAACGATTTTGCAGAATGCGCAAGGCTTCAGCCGCCTGCTGTGCTGCTATTTCAGTTTGCTGCAAGGTGAACCTCGCATCTTTTAACTGACGATTAGCTTTGTAAAGCCCTTGCTGGGCCTGACTTTTCTGATACGAAAGCAGTTCCACGGTTTTGTTCCGCTCGGCTTGTTGCTCGGCAATTTTATAGCGCGTAGACAAGCCATTAAAAAGCGTCCATGACAGTTGTGCTCCCACGAGGTAAGCATTAGCTCCAAATCCGAGGGCTTGTCTATCGTTGATGAGGTATTCGCCAAAAGCATTGAGGCGCGGTATATAGTTGAGCTTACTCGCACAAATCATTTTTTCCTGTGCAACAACAGCCGCTTGCATCGCCTGGAAGTCAGCACGATTGTCGGGCACAAGCAAGGCTGTATCAGCAACTATATTTACCTGCACCAACGTATCCACGGTATAGACTATACCTGCAGATGCTCCCATCAACAAACTCAATTGATCGGATACATTGCGAATATTGCTTCGCGCCTCGGCTAACCTCGCCGCGGCTGCCGATTGCTCGACCTGTACGTGAAGCACATCTGATTTTTGCAGGTAGCCTTTCTCCATCCGGTTGTGCGTATCGATATATAGAGCATCCACTGCTCGTGAAACTTCTTCCATGACGCGTGCTGCCTGCCAGGCCAGGTATAGTTGGGCATAAGCCGTCTGGGTTTGCAGCGACAGGTATTCTTTGGTTCGCTTTGAACGGAACACATATACCTGCACCTGTTCCAAAGCAGCCTGCCGCCGGTAGAACTGATCAGGGTTGATGAGCGGTTGTTGCCACTCTGCTTTAGTAATAAAATTTTGAGTCGCTGCAGGATGGTTCAGCGTTTCCGGATTAAAGTCGCTTGGTGCAATGGTCTGTTGTTGTAGCTTGAACCCGAATGCATTCAGCGGGTTATTGGTGCTCATGCCCGTATAGCTCAGCTTTATCTGCGGCAGAAACACTGCATCGGTCTGCCTATATTTTGCCCGTGCAATTTCCTCATCAAAACCCGACAGTATAATTTCTTTGTTATTCCGGAGGGTAGCCTCCACCGCATCGTGCAGCGTAAGCGGTACTTCCTGTGCCCTGATGTATGTTGAGATCAGTATGGCTAACCCCGGCATCATCCAACGTACTTTCTTCATGTGCCTGTAATTTTTAACAAAAGTACCGGGCACATCAGAGGTGTACTGTGACTGCAGTCACACTCACTTTTTTTCTAACTAAAGGCTATAAATAAAAAAGGTGATGGTTATGAACCATCACCTGTCATGTCTTGTTTGGCTGCGCTTACAAGCTTAACCGGGTAAGCTCGTTACGCGATACAGAAATCTTCTTCGAGGATTCCAGTTTCTTCAGCAACCGGCTGATCACCTCCCTGGATGAATTAAGGTCATCGGCAATTTCCTGGTGGGTTATCGCAATCTTATCGCCCTGCACAGCATCAAATTGTCGCTTCAGATAAAACTCGAGCTTTTGATCCATCGAGCGAAACGTTACCTGGTCAAGCACTTCAAGCAGTTCTTCAAAACGCGAGCGGTATGTTTCCAGCACAAAATAATACCATGAACGATGATGCTGCATCAACTCATCCATATACTGTATCGGTATAGCGAGCGCTTTTACCGGAGTCATGACTTTCGCCTTGATAACACTGGTTTCGTTTTTAGTAGCGCAGATCATCGACAAGGCACAGGCCTGCCCTCTTTCAAGATAGTATAGAAAGAATTCTTCGCCATCGTTACCCTCGCGATAAAGCTTTACGCGTCCATCCAGTATCAGTAGCGAGTTCTTGAAATATTGCCCGGAGCGCATCAGCATTTCTCCTTCTTCAAACTCAACGATCTGGCCTACTTTCTCCAGCAGCGTTGTAAGTTCCGGATCGAAATAAGGAAATAACGATTGAAGCTCCATATTTGTGTTACACTACTCCTGATTTTTAAGAAGATTAGCCAGCCGCTTTAACTGCTGCTGGTTATCAAATGAATTAATAGTATACTCTATATTATACTTCTCGCGTGTGGTAAGGCGCCAGCTCAGCGAAGCACGCGAGCTGTTCTGCCGGATGCTGTCCATCTTTTGCAGGATGGGCACATAGTTCTCCGTTTGATACTGGAGGTCTACACGATCAATCTTTCCTTTGAACCACGATTTTGCATGACCGATGAGCATATCGCTGTTGATATCCTGAAAATTTTCAAAGTTGTTATATACACTGCTGATCGGCTGTGTAAAATCATCTACGATGGTCTGACCTGTTTTTTGTTTGATGGGATCGAGCTTGGGCGAATCGCGGATGGATACGAAAATAATACCGGAGGTATTTTCGGCAATCCACTCGCGGAAAGAGAACAGAAAACGTACAGCATCTGACACACCAAAGTTATCGGATATACCGGCATCCATAATACGGATCGCGGGTTCAGTCGGCAAGGTAGTATTGGGCGTTATATAGGGAAACGTAGCACTCATGCGCAAGGCTGAGAGAAAGCGCAGGTTGGCACCGTTGTGATCCTGGAACAACGTTTGAAAATCTACACCGCTGATTTTAGACAACGCATGGGGTGGAAAGCTCAACATGTCATCGTTCATAAACGACACGGGGCGTGCCGCTATATATAGCTTGCGTCCGTCATTTACGATGGTAGGCGTTAAAATCATCATCGGTATAGTAGCCGTTTGTTCTGCACTGTCGTAGGCTTCGATCGGTTTGTTGAGCAGCTCTTCGGTGATTTGATTCAATTGTTCTTCAAATGTATAGCCACGATCGCGATAGTATAGATTGCCGCCATATTCAAACTTGGTAAAGCCCACAAACAGATCATTCGCCATCAAACTGAAAATAAGCGGATTCAAATTATCGGTCGCAATTTTCTGCCGGTGTACAATGGCATTGGGATGTATATTTTTTCCCAGCTTCTGTTGCAGTTTCAATTCGCGATAGTAACTGGCACCAATCAATCCACCCGATGCACCGGTAATAAGTATACTGTTCTCCATCAACTGGCCCTTCGTAAGGCTGTCGGCCGCCTGCATCGCAGTAAGCGTCCATAACGCTGCACGTTTACCACCACCGCTTGCGCAGAGAAAAACCATCTTGGGTTTTTCTTTGCCTTGAAATTTCCTGCGCCAGTTTTCAAGCATCACCATTGTTGCGCGCCTGTCGCGTTCAATGTGCGTGCTGTCATTTAACTGCTGTAATACATTGATTGAATATTCAGCCGCGGGTCGCTGATACTCGAGGCCGAAAGCTTCATAACGCTTCGCGAAAAACTCTTCGCCCACCAGGTAATTGAGGGTGAGAAAAAGCAATAGTGCTACCGTGGCAGACCATCCTCCAAACCAATAGGAGAACGCTCCGGCCATCATCACGAAAATGGTAAGAAAGATCACGAAGCTGGATGCTGCAGGAAGCTGGAATACGGGATAATCTTTAAAGATGCCGAGCACCAGCACAATCACAAAGATCATCAGTTCGATAATGACCAGGTTAAAATGATTTTGATCGAACACCTGCAGGATGGTTGACTTGTCGTAGAAAGTTGTCTCCTCTACTTCCTTCACCTTGAAGTTATAATCGAAATAGTTATCGACACGAATCTGCTTCTTCCGGGCAATGTCGAGTTTCTTCATTGCACTGGCGCGCGTTACCTGCACGTTCTGTTTAATCTTTTCATCGATGCGGCATACTACATATTTGAAAATGTCTTTATTGGTAAGCCAGAAGTAACCGAAGAAGATAAGCGTCATGGTAAGATAGCCCGTCATAAGACCGGTAAGGTTCCAGGCGAGTCCGCGTGCCGTACTGTATTCGTTGTGTGTTTGAAACTCGATGATCTCGTAGATGTAGGTGCCCAGAAAAAGTATCGGAATAACACTGTTGTTAATGGTAAATTTGGAGAACGGCCGCGACAGCGTTCCTACAAATGAGAACCGGTGGCCATCGGCAATATAACAGGTAATGTGAAAGGCGGTGGTAAATCCGGCGGTTACAAGCCCCATAATAAAGAAGCTTCTGAAATTCACTTTGTTCAGATATTCCGGGTCGAGAAAGAGATAGGGTATACCCAGGTATTTGCCGAAACTGCCGGTGATCATGGCAAAGAGAATAATCCAGCACAGCATCAGCACATGATTCCGTTTTATGTTGTTGAACAGGAGCTGAACCGGAAAAGAGTAGAAGATCTTCGGACCTATAAAATAAAGCTTGCGCAGCATAGACAGATTTAATTCAAGATAGTGTTTTTTGAGGAGTCTTTTGATTTAAACACGGCTGTAAATTAAAGTTTAAGTTTCAATTTTACCGGTTACTTTTCCGGAGTTACACGTGGTTTTATATTTTTTTTCTTCGGTTGATTGAGTTTACTTCGGGCCTGTGACCGAAAAAGTTTTTCACATTTACCGATCGTCTGCCGGCTCTGGCAAGACACGCACGTTGGCTAAAGAATATCTTAAGCTCGCCCTGCGCTACCCGGAATATTTTCGCTACATCCTGGCGATGACGTTCACCAACAAGAGTACACAGGAAATGAAAGATCGCATCATCCGCTACCTGGATGACTTTGTTCGCGGAAAGAGCGAAGATCTTGCTACAGAGATCATGAACGACTTCCAGGCGGAAGGCCGAAGCTTTACGCCGAAACAGTTTGCCGATCGCAGCCGTGAGGTGCTCTCGCTTATTCTTCATCACTACTCGCAGTTCTCGGTCAGCACGATCGATGCATTCTTTCAACGTGTGATACGCTCCTTTACCCGCGAGACTAATCTGTTGGGTAATTTTCGTCTCGAAGTAGACAACGACCTGGTGCTGGAAGAAGTAATCGACCAGGTAATGGATAATCTTTCGGATGACGAAGAACTGCGTGGATGGGTGCTGGAATTTTCGCTGGAGCGATTGGTAGAAGGTAAAGACTGGGATATACGCTCGGCCCTCCTCGATTTTTCGAAAGAGATTTTCAAGGAAGAGTTCAAGGCCATTGAAGACCAGGTGCTGCGCATCACGGAGAACAAAGAGTTCTTCAAAAGCGTTCGTATAAAACTGCAGCAGGTAGTAAAACAGTTCGAGAGCCAGGTGCAGCAAACTTCACGCAACCTGCTGAAAGATTTTCATGCACATAATCTTTCCATTACCGATTTCAAGTATGGCAAGAGCGGAAGTATATATTCGTATATAGCCGGCCTCGAAGAAGAAATCAAACTTCCGGGCATGCGGGTGATGAACATGCTCAACGATTCCACGGAGTGGCCTGCACCCAAGAACAGCCATGCAGCACTGATTGTATCGAAGGCCGAGCAACAATGGCGTTCGGAACTGGCAACACTGGTAGAATTTATTGAACAGCAACAGGTATCGTATTACTCGGCAGAACAGGCATTGCGCAACCTGTATGTATTTGGGTTGCTTTCAGATATATCGAAGACGTTGCGCGAGTACCTCCGCGAGAACAACCTGATGTTGTTGTCTGACGCTCCCCAGTTTTTGCGCGGGGTTATGCAAGACCAGGATACTTCATTTATTTATGAAAAAGTAGGATCGTTCTATCGTCACTTTCTTATTGATGAGTTTCAGGATACATCGGGTTTTCAGTGGAAGAATTTATTACCGCTGGTTAAGAACGGTATATCTCAAAATTACAGGAGCCTTATTGTTGGCGACATCAAACAATCTATTTATCGCTGGCGCGGTGGCGATCTGAATATATTACAGGAGAAAGTAAAGGAAGATATAGGTATACCGATGATCGATATCTTTCCGCTGGATACCAACTACCGCAGTGCCGGCAATGTAGTAACATTTAACAACGCCTTGTTTGACGCTGCCGCTGCGATTATCGGTAAAGAAACGGGCACTACCTTTCCGCAGGAATCTTACCAGGATGCTGCTCAGAAGTTATTCCGCCATCCTGACAAAGGCTATATTTCCATTCAGTTTATTGATAGTGCAGAAGCATCTTTACCAGCGAACGGTGACACAGCCGATAAGTCTGCAGTAAAATTTGAAGACCTTGCCCTTGAACAACTGCCGCGACAACTGGAAGAATTACAAGCCAACGGTATAGCCCTGCGGGATATAGCCTTCCTGGTGCGCGACAACAGTGAAGGGCAAATGATCGCGCAATACTTTATGCAGTATCGGTCATCGCCAGAGGCAAAGCCGGGGTATAAATACGATGTTGTCTCCAATGAATCGCTTCGCCTTGATCAGTCAGCTTCCGTAGTGGTGTTAATCAATGCCATGCGCCTGCTGGAAGATCCGCGCAATCTCATTGCCCGTGCACAGCTGTCGTACGAGTATCAAAAGCTGTGGCCGCAGCAAGCGTTCCCGAATCTTCACCAACTATTTTCGCGGAGTAAAACAAAAGACTTTGCCAGGCTCGTGCCTCCTCCGTTTACTGCGCAGGAGGATGTACTGGCAGCGCTGCCCCTGGTGGAACTGGTAGAAAATCTCATTCATATCTTTAATCTCGGCAAGCTCTCTACGGAGATCGCATACCTGCAGGCATTCCAGGATGTGGTGCTGGAATTTGGCATGCGCGAGAAAAGCGATCTCGCTTCATTTTTACAATGGTGGGAAGAGAATAAACATAAAAAATCCATACAGGTAGCGGGAGGTGTAGATGCTGCACAGATCATTACCATACATAAGTCTAAAGGATTGCAGTTCCGGTATGTCGTTATTCCGTTCCTGCATTGGGAGCTCAATCACCCTCCCATGAAATCGCCTATACTCTGGTGCCGCTCAGACGAGCCGTTGTTTAAAGATATAGGATATCTGCCTTTGAAATATAGCAGCAAGCTGGAGAACACAACCTTTAAAGATTATTATACCGAAGAACGCAAGCGCATATACCTCGACAATCTCAACCTGCTGTATGTAGCGTTTACCCGTGCCGAACATGGACTGATCGCACTATCGCCACTCGCCAAATCAGGATCTATAAATCACGTAGGCAAGCTTACCATGCGAGCCATAGAAAGCAGCGATACGTTGCTGCCGTACTGGAGTGCTGAAAAGAAAGCCCTGACGATAGGCGCCATTGATCCAGAAAATATAGCAGGCAAAACGGAAGAATCGCTGGTGTTGAAAAGTTACTCAATTACCCCGTGGCGCGAGCGACTGCAGATACGAACGCGTGGCAAAGAGTTCTTCGAGCAAACGGCAAAGCGCAAGAAAATCAACTATGGTATATTTCTGCATGCGCTGATGGCACGGATAAAAACCGCAGCGGATGTAGCCATTACCCTGGAGCAAGCGGTGAAGGAAGGAATGATCCAGCATGATGAGCGTGCACAGATTGAAGAGTCGGTGCAATGGATCGTTACGCATCCCAAACTGCAAGACGCATTTTCTCCGGAAGCATCACTCAAACGCGAAGCTTCGTTGCTTGTGCCGGGTGGCGAACGCAGAATAGATCGCATGGCTATACTTGATAACCGCGCGTGGCTGATCGACTATAAAACCGGTGCCCCCAAACAGGAAGACGAACAACAGATTAAAGAATATATAGCCATACTACAAACCATGGGCGTAAGCGAAGTAAAAGGATTTCTGGTATATGTAAACGAGCGGGAGTGTAAAGCAGTATGAGAACATTTATACAGGAAATAGCCGATACCATACGCCAGCAACATACAGATTGGGATAATCTTACTGTGATCTTCCCGAACCGAAGAGCTTCACTATATTTTAAGAAAGCACTGGCCGAAAATCTCGATACACCGCGATGGTCGCCCGCCATCGTAAGCATTGAAGAATTTATAGGGTCGTTCTCCGACCTGAAAGAAGCTGATAAACTTTCGCTGGTCGTAGCGCTATACCGGGTATTTAAACGCGTTACCCATTCGGAAGAAAACCTTGATCATTTTTACTTCTGGGGAGAAATGCTGCTCCGCGATTTTGATGAGCTGGATAAATACCTGGTGCCTGCAGCCGGTTTGTTTAAAGACCTGAGCAATCAAAAAGAACTCGATCAATATTTCGATTACCTCACCGAAGAACAAAAAGAATTTTTGATTGCCTTCTGGCAAACCATCGACTTTAGTTCATCGGCCAGTAAACAGAAATTTCTGGAGCTGTGGCAAAGTCTTTACCCGGTATATATCGCGTTTCGTGAGCATTTAATGGAAGAGAAGATTGCCTATTCAGGCATGATTCACCGCCACGTAGCTGAGAATATAGACAAGCTGATGCCCGCCGGTAAAAAGACTGCATCTTCCATGAAGTATATATTTGCAGGTTTCAACGCGCTTACCGCTGCCGAAGAAAAAATCATGACGTGGTTTGTAGAGCATCACCATGCCAGCATCGTGTGGGATGAAGATGCTTTCTATGTAAACGAGCCGCATCGTGAAGCAGGTACTTTCTTTCGCCAGTACAGAAAACATAGCGTGCTGGGTCGCACGTTCAATCCTGAGCCTTCGGTATATCTTGGGCAGGATAAGAAGATCACTATTCTCGGTGTTCCGCAGAAAGCCGGGCAGCCAAAATTACTCGCTCAACAACTGGAAGCAACGGTACGGGCACTGGCCGCCAGCGGTGCAGACGAACGCACGGTAATTGTATTGCCCGATGAGAATATGCTGTTGCCGGTGCTCTATGCCTTGCCGCCTGCGCTGCAGTCCATCAACGTTACCATGGGTTTTCCCCTGGTGAGTACGCCGTTTTATTCATTGATCGATTTCCTGTTTGATCTTCACCAGCACGTGCGCAAAGGTGAATTTTACTACCGGCATGTGCTGGCGTTGCTCAATCATCCCTACCTCAAGGCACGTGTGGGAGAAGATGCAGCACAGTGGCGCACATTTATTCAGAAAAATAACCAGGTACATATATCGCCTGATTTCTTTGAGAAGAAACACGATCTGCTGGAAACTATATTTCAACTGGTGCCTTCAGAAAGTTTTCTTTCCTATCTTATTCATGTAGTAGAGCAACTGGCAACCGATTCCAGTGCAGGTGGATTGATGGAGAAAGAATTTGCATTTCACTTTCATCGCATTCTCGCCCGCGTGCAAGAGCTCACTGCCAGTGAACCGATGGAACTGCGCATGCAACAGCGTATGTTTCGCCAGATAGTGCGCGCAGAGAAGGTACCCTTCACCGGTGAGCCGCTGAAAGGTTTGCAGATTATGGGTGTGCTGGAAACGCGTAACCTGGACTTTGACCACGTCATTGTCCTTTCACTGAACGAAGGTCTGTGGCCCGCGGCTCCTCGACAGGGTTCTTATATACCGCACAACATCCGCAAGGCGTATCAGCTTCCTACGTCAGAACACCAGGATGCTATGTATGCTTACCTGTTCTACCGGTTGTTGCAGCGCGCAGAGAAAATCGATCTATACTATAACACCGAACCCGATGTGCTCGGCACCGGTGAAATGAGCCGCTATCTATACCAGCTTATCTATGAAACGCACTGGCCGTATGAGCGCAAAATTCTATATAACCCGGTGCAGGTGCATGAAGCCAACCCGATCACCATCGATAAGAAAACAGATGTACTCGAAAAACTGGAACGTTACTTTGGCAAAGCGCTTACGCCCTCTACACTCAATACATACCTGGAGTGCCGGTTAAAATTTTACTTCAAACATTTACTTGAAATACGCGAGCCCGATGAAGTAGAAGAAGAAGCCGATGCCCGCATCTTTGGAAATATATTTCATAAAGTAATGGAATTGTTCTACCAGGATGTGAAACCACCTGCGGGAGCATGGACGGTAAATGAAGCACATTTCGAGAAGGTGGGCACCAAGCTCGATCGCCTCATAGAACTGGCGTTCCGCGATCATTTTCATTTGCCCGATACCAAAAAATTTGAATACGATGGCCGCCAGCTGGTAGTAAAGGAAATGGTAAAGAAGTTTGCATTGAAAGTATTGTCGCACGATAAAGCGAATGCTCCTTTTACCATTGAGCTACTCGAAAGCCGTAACTTCATTACCCCTATACAGGTAACGCAGCGTGAGCAACAACTTACCATCATTCTGGGAGGATTGATAGACCGTGTTGATCGAAAAGAAAACACCGTCCGTATTGTTGACTATAAAACCGGTAAGGACGAAAATAAATTTGAAGATATAGCTTCACTCTTCAAGCGCGACCTGAAGCGTAACAAAGCTGCTTTTCAAGCCATGCTTTATGCCTGGGTATATGCGCAGCGCAACAGCGGTGAGCTTAACCGGATCAAGATTCAACCCGGACTTATCAATCGGAAAGAAATTTTCAAAGATGATTTTGAGTATGGCCTGTATTTAGGCAAACATCGCCTGGATGATGTAACGGCTCTCTTACCGGAATTTGAGCAGCACCTGCACACCCTCCTCCACGAACTCTTCAACCCCACACAACCCTTCGATCAAACGGAAGACCTGAAGGTTTGCGCGTATTGTGATTATCGGGAGATATGCGCACGTTGAGAGTGTGTTGAAGTGTTGGGTATTGAAGTGTTGAAGTTGAGGTAAACTAAATAATATTAATTCACCTACTATAGTTCAGGAGAGAAACTCCAACACATCAACACTTAAACACTCCAACACTATCTTTCACTATCTTTTCCCATACCACTTCTTCTTCTTTTTCGGCTTATCGCCGGCGGGGGCTGCGTTGCCGGGGCGTTGTGATGGTGTACGACTGGGGTTCTGGCGGTTTGTGACAACCGGCTGAGGCATGCCGGCTCGTTGCAGCGGATAGGGATGATCTTGCACTACCGGTATTTTCTTACCGATCAGTTTCTGAATATCGGTTAGAAATTCCTTTTCTTCTTCATCGCAGAACGATATAGAGATTCCGTTGGCACCCGCGCGCCCCGTGCGGCCAATGCGGTGCACATACGTTTCAGGAACATTGGGAAGCTCGAAGTTTATAACATGGGTCAATTCTTCCACATCTATACCACGGGCCGCAATATCTGTGGCTACCAATACACGAATAGTACGCGATTTGAAATTCGTAAGGGCACGCTGTCTGGCTCCCTGCGATTTGTTACCGTGGATGGCTTCTGCGCGAATGCCGGCATCATTTAACTGCCGGGCTACCCGATCGGCTCCATGCTTGGTGCGCGTAAATACCAGGGCCGTGCTGATGGATTTATCCTGTAACAACAGGTTGAGCAGCTTGCGTTTGTTGTTCTTCTCTACAAAGTATACCGACTGCTTTATGGTGTTGGCGGTAGAGGAAACAGGCGTTACCTCTACTTTTACCGGATTGGTAAGAATGGTATTGGCAAGCGAAGCGATCTCAGGCGGCATGGTGGCCGAGAAGAATATCGTTTGACGTTTCGCAGGAATGCGCGCGATCACTTTCTTCACATCATGTATAAAGCCCATGTCGAGCATACGGTCAGCCTCATCGAGCACCAGCATTTTGAGGTTTTGAAGCTTCACAAAACGCTGATCCATCAGATCCAGCAATCGTCCTGGGGTAGCAATTAATATATCGACACCCGCTTTCAGGGCATCGGTTTGGTTACGTTGCGATACACCTCCAAAAATAACCGTATGCGATAATCGCAGGTGTTTACCATACGCCGCAAAGCTTTCACCTATTTGCACAGCAAGTTCGCGGGTTGGCGTGAGGATCAGGGCCTTTATGCCTGCAGGGCCTTTCACATACAGCTCATCGGTATGTAGTAACTGCAGGATGGGTAACGCGAAGGCTGCTGTTTTACCTGTACCGGTCTGTGCACAGCCTAATAAATCTTTTCGCTGTAGCAGAACCGGAATGGCTTGCGCCTGGATGGGTGTGGGCTGGGTGTATCCTTCGGATTTGAGAGCACGCAACAACGGCTCTATAAGATTCAGATTTTCAAATGTCATTGTTAATAATTATCGTATTTGCACGGGGCGCAGAAGGCTTTTTGCCCTTTCTGAAGCTATCTGGCAACTAATTTTTAAGGGAAGTCTTAGAAAGAAGCGCAAAATTAAGCAATTAGTTCGATACTTTGTCGTTTAATTCCTGTTCGGCACCCCAAAAGGTGTATGGTAACTGAATTTATCTCTTACCTTTGTATCGATTATTTTTAATTTCAATGAAAGAAGGAACAGTAAAATTTTTCAATGAAGCCAAAGGATTTGGTTTTATCAAGGAAACAGCAACGGGACAAGATTATTTTGTACATATTTCCGGACTGCTTGTTGACTCAATCCGTCAAAACGATGTGGTGACGTTCGAGCTTCAGCAAGGCAAAAAAGGCGTTAATGCCGTTAACGTTCGGTTAGCAAACTAAAACAGAATCACCGTATACGTTAAAGCCAGGTTCATCGCCTGGCTTTTTCGTTTAGTATTGTGCATGGAAGCAACTGCCTGGCACAGTCTTTTACGCGCATTCCGCTTGTTGCATGTTCCTGCTACCTGGAAAGTGTTCCTGGCAGCCATTTGCCCGTTTGCCTTCTCCCGTTCCAATGAATACACAGGTCGGCTTTTCATGCCAACGTTTTTTTTCATATTTTAATCTATCTCTAATCTCTGTCATGGCGCAAAAAGCAGCTACACTCAACTACGTGCAGGATATATACCTCGAGAGAATGATTGCTGAAATACAGGATTATGCTATTATTCTGCTCGATACCAACGGAATTATTATAAATTGGAATAAAGGCGCTGAAGCGCTGAAAGGATATACAGCGCAGGAAGCGATCGGCAAAAGCCTGCATATTTTCTACCTTGAAAGTGACAGACGCGAAAAATTACCCGAGCGGCTGATTCATGAAGCAGAAGTAAACGGACGTGCCGCCTATGAAGGCTGGCGTGTGCGCAAAGACGGCAGTTTGTTTTGGGGAAGCATTATCCTCACCGCTCTTCATAGTGACGATGGCCGCGTGATAGGCTTCACCAAAGTAACGCGTGATCTTACTGAACGAAAAGAAGCAGAGACCAAACTCGCTGAGAAGAATGCAGACCTGGAGCGTATGAATCAGGAGTTGTCGTCATTCGCGTATGCCGCAAGCCACGACCTGCAGGCTCCCTTGAGGAAGATACGATCATTCATTGCCCGCATACAGGAAACTGAAAAAAATAATTTGTCCGGAAAAGGCAACGAGTATATCGAACGCATTATCTCCACGGCCTCTCACATGCAAACGCTGATCGATGATCTGTTAACATATTCACGCACCAGTACACAAGAGGTATCGTTTACACCCACCGACCTGAACAAGATACTGGCCGATGTGATGAAAGACCTGGAAGAAACCATTCAAGAAAAACATGCCGTGATTGAGTCCGATAAACTGCCCGTGCTAAATATAGTGGTGTTCCAGTTTGAGCAGCTGTTCACAAACCTGCTGTCTAATGCTTTGAAATTTACCCGGAAAGATATACCTCCGCACATTACAATACGTGCAGAGATTGTTGGCGCAGATGCCATCCCCGGATACGTGGGAGACTTTACACAAACATTCCATCACATTTCATTTGCTGATAACGGGATCGGGTTTGATGAAGAATATAAATTGAAAATATTCGAAGCGTTTCAGCGACTCCACAGCCCGCGTGAGTATAGCGGGTCCGGCATCGGGCTCGCCATCTGCAAGCGCATTGTTGAAAATCACAAGGGCATTATTCAGGCAGAAGGGAAGGAAGGTGCTGGTGCTACATTTCATATCTATTTACCAACAGAACACAGCGAAGTAAAATAAAAATGCAGCCTAGAGACTGCATTGATATTTGTTGTAAACAATTGATTACTCCTGGATTTCACCGCGAGAGGCGGTATATAATTCATACCAATCCTGGTGATCAAGTTGAATATTGAAGGCGTTTGCAATATTACGAATGCGTTGTTCATCGCGTGTACCGATCAATGGGAGAGCTCCCAGTTTGATCAGCCATGCTACTGCCACGGACTCTATATCAACACCGTATTTCGCAGCTGCTTCCTGAAGTTTCCTGCGCACGCGTACGGCCTGTTCGTCTGTGCCGGTAGCAATTCGGCCACTGGCAACTGGTGCCGATACCAGCGGGCGCATATAGCGCTGCTTGATATAGTCGAGTTGACCGTTATCGAGTGCAGCCGTATTCAACAGGTTAAATTCAAGATGATGCGTTACAATCGGCGTATGAAGGTATGACGCCAGCAACTGGTGTTGAAATACCGAGAAGTTCGCTACACCTATATTGTTGACCTTCCCTGATTTTTTAAGTTTCTCAAGTGCAATGGCCGTCTCTTCCAGGTTGGAGATCGGATCGAGATGGTCGAGCAGAAATATATCGATATAGTCTGTGCGAAGTCTCTTCAGAGAATTTTCTACACTCCTGGTGATGTGCTGTGCTGAGGTATCGTAATGCTTTACCCGCACACTGCTGTCGGCAGCATGAGGCACACGTAGTCCGCACTTGGTAAAGAGCACGAGGTCTTCGCGCTTAAACGATTTCTGGCTGATAACCTGACCAAATAATTCCTCGCAGCGAGACGATCCATAGATATCGGCATGGTCGAACGTGTTGATATCCAGCTCAAGACAGAGGTTTACAATCTTTTCCATCGATGCAGCATTGTTCTCCGCTTCTGAATCCCAACGGTAAAAGCCATAAACGGCAGGAGAAACTTTCGGTCCGGCATCACTGAGATAAATTTTTTGCATAAAGTATCATTCGGTTAGTATTACAAGTATCGTATTTATATGCAATAAAAAAAATAGCTGTCTCCCGCAGAAATCGCCAATATTCGCCGATGAAATACAGTTTTATTTCCCACAGAACTCACAGAATTTCGCAGATACATACAGA